>JAIBHQ010000056.1 GCA_020028595.1 Nitrospirota bacterium | reverse complement strand
GGCCTACGAAAGCGTGGAGCAGATTACGCATGAAGTCTATCTGGGCTGGTTCGTGCGCGGCGTGCACAAGGTGTCGGTGGACTTGATGATCCTGTTTCTGCTTTTTCATGTCATCCGGGTGTTCATCACGCGCGCCTACCGGCCGCCGGGTGAGCTGAAATGGGTGAGCGGCTCGCTGGTGCTGTTCGTGACTTTCGCCATGGGGTTCACCGGCTACTCGCTGGTCTATGACAACGTGTCGTATTGGGGCATGACCGTGGTGACCAGCATGATCGGGGCACTGCCGATTGTCGGGACGCCGCTGCTGCACCTCCTGCGGGGCGGCGAGGAAGTGTCCGGCAACACGCTCCTGCGGCTCTATGACCTGCATACCAAGCTGCTTCCCGTGCTCCTGGGAGCGCTGGTGGCCGGCCATGTCGTGGTGGTCCGGCTGCTTGGATTCGCGAATGTCGAAGGAAGCCGCGGCTTCCATTCCTTCTATCCGGAACATACGCTGACGATGGGTGCAATCGCCGTGGGGTTCCTGGTGGTGATCGTGGATCTGGTCATGATCTTTCCGCCGACGCTGGGACCTCCCGCCAATCCGCAGGAGGTCGCCTCGGACGTCTCGCCGCCCTGGTATTTCTCCGCGCCGTACATGTGGATCTCCCTGCTGCCGGGGCCGGTGGCAATCTGGAGTCTGCTGGGTGGAGCCGGACTCTTTGTGGTGTACCCGTTCGTGGACCGTGTGTTATCGGAGCGCGGATGGCCGATGACGGTCATGAATGCCGTCGTGGGAAGCGTCGTCGTCGCCGCCGTGGCCGTCCTGATGTATCTGGATACGAGGATGTGAGCCGACAGGTAAAGGAAGCACCATGAACGAAATGAACGGACAACAGGGCGGCGAACAGCACGAGGCCTCGAACGGGAAAATGAACTTCACCCGCTACATGATCGGGGGGCTGTGCCTCGTGCTGTTCCTTGCGCTGACCGGGGTCGGGTACGTGCAGATGGAGGAGCGGCTGGGCGGTGGGTTGAGGCCGTTCATTTCCGGCGAGAACAAGAAATGCATTGATTGCCACATGGCAAAGGATGTCGCGGTCGGCGGAATCAATGATTGGAAATACAGCCGCCATGCGCCGAAGGGGATTGGATGCATCGAATGCCATCGGGCCGAGAAGGGGGAACCGGACGCCTACGACCATTACGGCTCGATGGTGTCCACGCTGGTCACGCCCAAGGACTGCATGCAGTGCCATGACAAGGAGGCCAAGGAATTCGAGAAGTCCCATCATGCCAGGGCCGCTCAATTCACCAATTCGCTCGACAACTTTCTCGGCAACGTTGTGGAGGGGCCGGAAGTGATCACAACGGGGTGCGCCGGCTGCCATGGCAGCGTTGTGAAGGTCATGGAGAACGGGAAGCTCCATCCATCCACATGGCCGAATTCAGGAATCGGCCGGGTGAATCCGGATGGATCGAAGGGAACCTGCGCCGCCTGTCATGCTCGACACAGTTTCTCGATTGCCCAGGCCCGTCAACCGGAAAGCTGCGGCCGGTGCCACATGGGGCCGGATCATCCTCAGATTGAGGCCTATTACGAAAGCAAGCACGGGGTCATGTTCAGCGCGAACAAGGACAAGATGAAGCTCGCGCAGCCGTCGGAGCAGTGGCATCCCGGGAAAGACTATCTCTTTCCCACCTGTGCCACCTGCCACATGAGCGCGACCAACGCGCAAGAGGTGACCCACGACGTGGGGGATCGCATCAGCTGGACCCTGCGCCCGGTCATCTCGACCAGGCTCGAGAATTACGAAGTCCGGCGGAAAGAGATGCGACGGGTCTGTGCTTCGTGTCACAGCGAGCAGATCGTGGAGCGGTTCTTCACGTCGATGGACCAGGGGATCACGCTGTATAACGAAAAATTCGGCAAGCCGTCCAAGGCGGCGATGGACAAGCTGCTCGCGATGAAGAAGATCACGCCGACTCCATACGATGAAGAGATCGAATGGGTGTTCTATGAACTGTGGCACCATGAGGGACGGAGGGCCAGGCACGGGCTTTCAAAGATGGCACCCGACTTTGTCCATTGGCAGGGCTTCTATGAGGTCGCCAAGCATTTTTACACCAAGTTCCTTCCGCTGGTGCGTGAGCGTTCCCCTCAAGTGGCCAAGGAACTGCTTGCGCAGGAATCGCACCGGTGGGTTGAGAAGGGCATGACGAAAGAGGAGATCGCCCAGATGTTGGAGTTCTACGATAAAGAGATGCAGGGCAAGCGGGGCGGCGGATAATTGCCGGCGTCCGGGGCTCCTCTCAATCGGGCTGACGACCCTCTTGTTTCTCAGGCGGGCAGTGGGGTACTCTCCACCTGCTTTTTGCATGGAGTCTTATGGGCAGGCCGGGCAATAAGAAGCAGAATAAGGCATCGAACGTCATGCACGACGTCGAGCGGCTCCGCCTGCTGCTCGCCAGCTTCCAGCCGTTTCTCTCCCGGCGGAAACCCTCAGCTTCGCTGGATGAGTTTGACGCCGAAGCCGAGGCACTGATCGGCGAGCTGTTCGGCGAGACGTCCGAGCTCCGCGAAACTTACGAATACGCGAAAATGGGCGAGGCCGCCGCGCTTCTGAATATGCAGGAAGAGGCGCAGGAGGGCGGCGCCCAGGATACCTACCGCGAAAGTTTGCAGCAGCGCAAGCAGGCGCTGGACAGCTGCGTCATCACGCTGCAAACGGGTGGCGGCGGCGCCAGGAGCCCGCTCGCCAATGCGTGCGTGTCCGATTACATGTCCCATGATGTGCGCAGCGTCCACAAGGATGTCCCGATAAAAGAGGCGGGCCGTCTGCTCCAGAAATGGAAGGTCGGATCGCTGCTGGTGGACGACGGGTCGCGCTATCTCGGGATCATTACGGACACGGATCTGAGCCGCAAGGCCGTGGCGAAGGGGATGGATCCCAACACAGCGGCCGTGAAGTCGTGCATGAGCAAACCGGTGATCTCGATCGAGGATGACGAGCCGCTGGCGACGGCGATCGCGCTGATGAAGAAGAAGGCGATCCGGCATATCGCGGTGACCGAGGACGGCACGATCATCGGCGTGCTGTCCGTGTCCGATATCCTGAGGGCCTATGCCGAACTGGCCGGATTGAATGCGGAAGGGCAGGGGGAAGACGACGACTAAATCATCGAGCGAGGGGGGCTGAATGCCGACATTCGTGTGTTTGTTCAATTGGACGGATCAGGGAATCAAAAACGTCAGGGAAACGACCAAGCGGGCCGAGAAATTCAAAGCGGCCATCAAGAAGGCCGGCGGGACGACCAAGGGGATTTACTGGACGCTCGGCCGTTACGACGGGCTGTTCGTGTTCGAGGCGCCGGATGAGGCGACGGCCACGGCGATCATGCTCAGCGGCGGGATGTTGGGGAGCGTCCGGACGGAAACCCTGCGTGCCTTCGACGCGGCGGAGATGGACATCATTCTTGGAAAAATGCGGGCGTAGCGGCTATCCGTTTTCCCTGGCGAACCGGTGTGCGTAGATTGTTCGAGACTGCTCCATGTGCCGTGTAATATCTTCCGCGAGCCGTCTGGCCCCTGCCTGCCAATCATCTTCCGTGTAGCCCATCCGTCTGGCGAGAAAAATAAATTCGTCCGATCCGATTTCGGGAAGCACCAGATCCCTGGCATGACCACGGACAATCCGCAGCGCATCGATGATGCTGCGCAAAAAGAGATAGGCGTCCCGGAGGGCCCGGGCCTCGCCCGCGGACAGGAGTCGATGACGTTCCGCCGCCGCCAGGGCTTCCAGCGTATTCGGGGTGCGAAGACCGGCAAGGGCATGACCGTGCATGACTTGGAGATATTGGGCCGCGTATTCGATGTCGACGATGCCGCCGGGGCTGTACTTGACGTTCATCCGTCCGGGCTCCACCAATTCCTTCATTTGCTGCCGGCGCAGTGAGAGGGCGGCGGCCAGGTCCCACGGCCGATCGCTGTAGACAAAGGCATCGCGATGGGCTTCCACCTGCCTGCCTAATGTGCGATTCCCGCATACGAACCGGAGCTTGACCAGCGCCTGCCGCTCGAACGGAGCGGCGAGCCCGGACGGGCTGTAGTAGCGCCGCCACTCGTCCAGCGTATTGGCCAGCACGCCCTTGCCGCCGTGCGGCCGGAGCCGGACGTCCAGACGGAAAATGCCCTCCTGCTTCGATTCGATCCACTGGAGCAGCAGATGGACCAGGCGCTCGTAGTGCTCGCTGTGATCGAGGGGGTGCCGCCCCGCTGTCCGTCCAGGGCCCCCGTAGACGAAGAGTACTTCGATGTCGGAGGCGTATCCCAGTTCACGCCCGCCGAATTTTCCCATGGCGAAGACGGTAAAGGGGCAGGGCGTTCGGCGGTCGAGCTGCGGCGTGCCATGTGCCCGCACAAGACTGGCGGAACAGTCGCGCACGGCCTGGTCCAGGATGGCTTCGGCCAGGCTGGTCAAGGCGAGCGAGAAATCCGGCAGCGTGGTTGTCCGATCCAATAGATGTTTCATGTCGATGCGGAACAGTTCCTGGTCTTTGAATTGGTTGAGAAGGACGCGCCGCCGGTCGTCGGTGCGGGCGCGGGCGAGCAACCGGCGGAGCGCGAGCGCCAATTGCCGTCGGGAACGGACGAGCGGCGTGTCGCGATAGGCATCCAGGATCGGCAGAAGATTGGCGTGTTGACGGCGGACAAAATCCTCCCAGAGGTACTCGCTGGTGCCGAGCAGTCGCGCCAGGAGCGGCAGCGTTGATTTTTTTGACAGAAAGGCCAGCGTTTTTTTTCCGCTCGCATCGCGAAACAGCTGATCGAGAAATTGATCGAAGGATTCCAGCGCCTTGGTCGGGTCGGGAGCCCAGATCAGGTGTTGCGTGAACTGTTTGGCGAGGGTGGCGGTGACGAGCAATTCCTGCTGTTCGGCCTTGCTCTCGATCTTCCGGCCATGCCGTCCGCGAACGAAAAAGCGGTCGTGCAGCTCGTCTCCGACATGTTCGAAACGGGCCCGGTGGATGTAGAGCCCGCGCATCGACAGGGCGAGCGCAAAGGCGTACAGGAACGCCGGCGTGTCGGTCGAGCGAATGTCCATGGCGGTGCTGGTTGGCGACGCCTGGTTGTCGAATCTGATTTGGACGGGCGCCAGGAGGCCGTGGAACGCGCCGCGCGCCGCGCTGAGCGTCTCGACCAGCCGGCGGTTGACGAATCGGCGCGCGTCCGCAAATTGCCGGGTGTCCAGCAGGCGGACGACTTGCTCGAGTTCATTGGACAGCGTGCGCTGCTCTGCAGGGCCGAACGTTGAGCCGGGGAGCGGACGGACTCGAAACACGTCGACGATCTTTTTTCGTGTGAGGCCGGGGCGCCCATGAGGACGTTTCCACTTGGTGGGGGGGCGGGGAGCGATGGGGCCCGGTGAGTCGGTATAGGTGTACAGCGCTCCCTCGCGGATATCCAGGCGATAGCTGGACAGGAGTCCGGCGATGGCCGCAAACTCCGAAAAATAGTCGTAGGCCACGATGACAAGTAGAAATCCGTCTTCGTGCGCAATCACGGACACGTCGCAGGGATGATCGGGTGTCAGGTGTTCGATAAGTTGGAGATGCCGGATGATGTCGGCGGGCTGAAACCGCTGGAAGTATGCCTCGTCCATGCGGGACACGAAGTCGCGCACCACATCCGGCGGAAGATCCGGGGCCGCTGCCAGCAGACTGTTCAGGACGGCATCGCGTTGAATCGCCGGCTGATCCATGCCGTCAGTATAGCGAAAGCGCGCGTGAATGTACGATAATGCCCTTCCATGGCACGCGCGTCCCTTTCACGATCGCGGCGCTCCCGCAAGGAGTCTCCGGCGGACATCCGAAGCCATGACCCGTCGCCATTGCTGCTGGCTTCAGGCCTGACGCCGGCCGGGGCCGCCGAACTGCTGGTTCCCTACGGATTGACGGACCTCAAATTGGCCGACGCCAATCTTCAGTCCATGGCCGGCGAGCCCCGCACGCGGCAGCTGTTGGCCAGGTTTCTCGGTGAACTGCTGGCATCCCTCGCTCAGACCGCCGATCCGGATCAGGGCCTGACCCACTGGGATCGCTTCCTGCAGGCCGGCCTCAACCGCAACCAGCTCCTCGACTATCTCAACGGCATGCCGCGCATGCTGCATCTGCTCTGCACGATCTTCGGAAACAGTCCGTCCATGGCCCAGACATTGATCCGTGATCCGCTGCTGGTCTATTGGCTGGCGGAAGTACAAGTGCTGACTCGGCGGCCGACGCGCGAGATGCTGGCTGCGTCGCTCCGCATGATGCTGGCGAACGTCACAGCGGCGGAGCTTCAGTGGGATGCGCTCCGGCGGTTCCGGCGGCGCGAGACGCTCCGGATCGG
>JAIBHQ010000233.1 GCA_020028595.1 Nitrospirota bacterium | reverse complement strand
GTCGATCAGCAGCGTCTTCTTGTCCTGCGTGATGACTTCCTGCGGGGACGAATCGTAGTCCAGCAGCCGCTTGTCGAAATACGTGACGTCCTGGATGAACGGCACCTTGAAGTAGAGACCCGGCGACGTGTAGTTCCGCTTCGGCTTGCCCAATTCGACCACGATGGCGGTCTGCGTGATGTCCACGATGAAGAGGGGGGATACACCGAGCACCACCAGCAGCATGGCGATCGCCAGGATGGCGAGGATGAGGCCCTGCCTGCTCATCGCTTCTTCTCCTCGCCGGCTCCCGCGCCGGCCGGCGGTGCCTTCAACCGGTCGAGTGGCAGGTAGGGGAGCAGCCGCTCCGAGGCCTTTCCATCGAGGACGATTTTCTCGACGCCGCCCAGCACTTCTTCCATCGTTTCAATGTAAATGCGCTTGCTGATGATGTCCTTGGCCTGCTCGTACTCCTTGAGCGTCTTGACGAACCGGTTTGCTTCGCCCTCCGCCCGCGCCAGGCGTGCCTGGGCATAGCCCTTCGCCTGGTTCACCGTTTGCGCCGCTTCGCCCTTGGCCTTGGGGATGATGTCGTTCCGGTAGCCCTGCGACTGGTTGATGAGTTTCTGGCGATCTTCCTTGGCGCTGGTGACGTCCTTGAATGCGGCAACCACCGCCTCCGGCGGATTGACGTCCTTTAACTGCACGGCTGCAATCTGCACGCCGGCCTGGTACTGGTCCAGGATGTGCTGCAGCAACACCTGAGTACCTTCCTGGATATGGGCCTTGCCGGTGGTCAGGGCGTCGTCGATCTTGCTCTTGCCGATCACCTCACGCATCGCCGCTTCGCCGGCCTTCTCGATCGTGTCGTCGATTTCGTCGACCTTGAAGAGATAATCACTCGCGTTTTTGATCTTGTACTGGACGATGAATTCCACCGCGATGATGTTCAAATCGTCGGTGAGCATCTGGGCTTCCTGCGCCTGTACCTGCGCGCGGCCCTGGCGGTCGGTGCGGAAGCCGATTTCGATGCGATGGAGCTTTTCGACCTTGGGATGAAGAACGGTTTCAATGAAGGGGATCTTGAGGTGCGGGCCCGGGCCGGCCGAGCGAACCACGTCGCCGAAGCGCTTGACCACGCCTTCCTCGTCCGGGGCGACGATGAACGTGCTTTGCCAGACTGCGATGACGAGGAACGCCAGCAGGAAAACGGAGCGGATCCCCTTGAACGGCATCATCTGGCGCAATTGATCCTGTGCCTGCCGCACGGCGTCGTCGATCGAGTCGCTCTTTTTTCCCCAGGGATCCTTCGGGTCCCAGACCATGTGCATTCCTCACGCGAGAGGTCACCATAGCAAACTTTGCCTGAGAGGAGCAACAGGAGACAGCCGGCGTTGTGCCGACCGTTACAGCGGAAGCGGAACGTCAGGTGGAGGCAACGAGTGCGGACGGTGCAGCGTTTCGGACTCGATCGGGAACGGGCTTCAGGTCCCAGATCAGTCCCAACTGTTCCAGGAACAGGAGGCCGTAATAAGTGAGGTCGATCTCCCACCAGAAAAATCCCTGCCGCACGGTGGTCGGGCAATAGTGGTGGTTGTTGTGCCACCCTTCTCCCAGCGTGATGAGCGCCAGCCAGAAGTTATTGCGGCTTTCGTCGTCCGTTTGATAGCGCTTCCATCCGAACATGTGGGTCAGGGAGTTGATGGAAAAAGTGCCATGCGCCAGCACGACTGTAGAGATAAAAAATCCCCAGATGAGCATCTGCGCGCCGCTCGTGCCCAACTCGGGGGCCATGCGGTTGAGCGCAGCACCGAAGACAAACATTGCGGTACCCAGCGCCGCCGGCACGAGCACGTCGAATCGGTCCAGGAAGCGGAGTTCGGGGAATTTGGCCAGGTCGGGAACCGCCTTGAAGTCCGTTCCAAAGTTGGCCGGGTAGGTGATCCATCCGAGGTGGCTCCACCAGAACCCGTGTTGGACCGGCGAATGAATATCCTTGGGCGTGTCGGAATAGACATGGTGTGCACGGTGATTGGCCGCCCACCAGAGCGGGCCGCGCTGCATGGCCGAATTCCCGATCAACGCCAGCACGAACTGGAACGGACGAGACGTCTTGAAGGTCTTGTGAGAGAAATAGCGATGGTAGAAGCCGGTGATCGCGAACATCCTGATCAGGTACATCGAAACAGCTGCGGCGACGGCCACCCAACTCCATCCGACCCAGATCACCGCCAGAGTGAGGGAAGAATCGAACCACTGCGCGATCGCGATCATGAGATGCCGCTTGCGCGTACTCTTGATTAAGTCTTGCATCCGTCCCCGCTCCTTCGATTGGCCAGCCAAGGTTTTGCCAAGGTTTTGCCAAGATTTTGACTGGTATTTATACCATTTTTAGCAGTGCGATGCTACGAAAAACAGGAGAGAGGGCTCGTAAATGCGTAGGGATGGTTTCTACGTCACGGCGCCGCCGCACGACGAGCCGGTGCCGGCGGTGCAGCCGTAGCAGTGGTTGCCGGTCACGATGCGGCGCCGGTGCAATTTAGCAGGGTCGAAGTCGCGAATGTGCCGGGGGGCGTCGTGGTCCACAGGAAGATCGAGCATCTGGTTGAAGTCGCAGTCGTAGAGGGTGCCGTCCCAGCC
>JAIBHQ010000055.1 GCA_020028595.1 Nitrospirota bacterium | reverse complement strand
GAGGGGACCGGCGGTCCGGTCAATGCGCTGGACCATGCCCTGCGAAAAGCGCTGGAAAAGTTTTATCCCCAGCTCAAGGAAGTGAAGTTGCTGGATTATAAGGTGCGCGTTCTTGCGGCCAGCCACGGCACGGCGTCCAAAGTGCGCGTCTTGATCGAATCGGGCGACCATAAGGAGAAATGGGGAACGGTCGGCGTGTCGGAAAACATCATGGAAGCCAGCTGGCAAGCCCTGGCTGACAGCATCGAGTACAAACTCCTGCCGAAAGATCGGTAGCCCTCCGGTTTCCGTCCGGGCTCAGAAATTCCCTTGACACGGTCGCTAACCTCACGTAATTTATCGGAAAAATTGATTAGGACTTTCCTCTCAATGAAGGCCGGAGGAAAGGGTTGCTCTGCAGACGAGCCTGGAGGGACGGCATGAGAAAGGCCGACATCGCGAACGAAATATATGAAAAGGTGGGGGTTTCCAAAAAGGAAGCCGCCGACATCGTGGAATTTGTCCTGAATCTGATGAAGAACGTCCTCCACAAGGGAGAATCCATCAAAATCGCCGGGTTCGGGAATTTTGTGGTGAGAAGCAAGGGGCCCCGAAAGGGTCGCAATCCACGAACGGGTCAAGAAATCGGCATTACCCCCCGCCGCGTCGTGACGTTCCGTCCCAGTCAGGTCTTTAAGAAATACGTCAATACCTAGCGCCGCGAACAACTCACCGGGCACTGTGTGAGGATTGGAATGGCGGCTGAGCCTAGACTGGGCAGTAAAATCTTCTATAAGATAGGAGAGGTCAGTGAGATTGCAAAGCTGCCGCCGTACGTCTTGCGGTTCTGGGAGTCCCAGTTCAGCTTTCTCAAGCCGCAGAAAAGCCGCGGGCATCAGCGACTCTACCTCCAACGGGACGTCGAAGCGATACTGGAAATCAAGCGCATGTTGTACGAAGAGGGGTACACGATCGCCGGGCTCCAACGATTCTGGACGCGACGGGGCCGCCACGGGAAACGGAAAGTCGCTCCGCGGGAACTGGCCAAGCGAATCCGGGGAGACCTCCGCGCCATTCTGAAACTTCTCGAATCGTACGACGCGTAGCTGTGGTGGAGTCGGGGCGTAGCGCAGCCTGGTAGCGCACTCGCTTGGGGTGCGAGTGGTCGTGGGTTCAAATCCCGCCGCCCCGACCACCCCGTAAGACAGTGATGAGTTGCGAATGATGAGTTATGAGTTCCTGACCGCGTCAACTCATAACTGAAAACTCGTCACTCATAACTTCTGTACATGAAAGCTGCCCCGCGCAGCTTTTTTTATTCCGTCCGATATGAACATTCTTGTCACCAACGATGATGGGATCGCCTCGCCGGGGCTGCATGCGCTGGCCAGGGCCATGCGTCCATTGGGGCAGGTCTGGGTGGTGGCGCCGGACCGCGAGCGTACGGCCGCCGCCCACGCGCTGACCCTGCACAAGCCGTTGCGCATCACGCGTGTGGACACGCGTGTCTTTGCCGTCAACGGGACGCCGACCGATTGCGTCAATATAGCCCTGAAAAAATTGCTGCGCGGGACGCCCGCGCTGGTCATCTCCGGCATCAACCGGGGAGTCAATCTGGGCGATGACGTGACGTATTCGGGCACCGTCTCCGCAGCCCTGGAAGGGACGATCATGGGCATTCCGTCCATCGCCATCTCGCAGGAGGTCGGCAGGACCTTTCGCTGCGACGTGGCGGCGTTCTATGCGGCGCGCGTCGCGCGGGCCGTGCTGAAATACGGGCTGCCCGATGAAACCCTGCTGAACGTCAACGTGCCGGACCGGCCAAAGACGAAGATTGCCGGGGTCCGGGTCGCGGCGCTCAGCCGGCGTCGCTTCGACGAGCCGATTATTGAGAAGACGGATCCCCACGGAAGAAAGTATTATTGGATCGCCGGTACGCGGGTCTCATGGGCACGGCAGAAAAATTCCGATCATGAGATGCTGCGGCGCGGGTTTGTGACGCTCACGCCGATTCATCTGGATGTGACGCACCACGAGGCGATGGAACAGTTGCGTGAGTGGGAAGCGCTGATCGAACGCGGGCGGAAGGGCGGTTCTTCTGGTTTGTCTGGTTTATCTGGTTCGTTCCGTTCAACCAGAAAAACCAGAGCAACTAAACAAACCCGATAAACTGTTTTTATGCTGAAGATCTACAACACGCTGACCGGGAAAAAAGAACCCTTCGAACCGCTCACAGCCGGCACGGTGAAGATGTACGTCTGCGGCGTGACCGTCTACGACGAATGCCATCTCGGCCACGCACGCAGCGCGCTGGTCTTCGAGATGATCCGGCGGTATCTCGAGCACAGCGGTTTGTCTGTCACCTTCGTCAAAAACTTTACGGACGTGGACGACAAGATCATCAATCGCGCCAATGAACTCAAAATTCCCTGGCAGGCCGTGACGGCCAGATACATCGATACCTATTACCGCGACATGGGTCGCCTGGGTATCCAGCCGGCGACAGTCGAGCCGAAAGCCACGGAGCATATGGCGGAGATCATTGCGCTGGTCCAGGTCTTGATCCAGAAGGGCGTCGCCTACCAGGTCAACAGCGATGTCTATTTTCAGGTCGAGAAATATGGCGCCTATGGACGGCTCTCCAAGCGTAAGCTCGACGACATGCAGGCCGGCGCCCGCGTCGAGGTGGACGAACGCAAGCGCCATCCGATGGATTTCGCCCTGTGGAAAGGCGCGAAGCCTGGCGAGCCGTCATGGGACAGCCCCTGGGGGAAGGGCCGGCCCGGGTGGCACATTGAGTGTTCAGCCATGTCCATGAAGCACCTCGGCGAGACCTTCGACATTCATGGCGGCGGGGCGGACCTGATTTTTCCGCATCACGAGAACGAGATCGCCCAGTCCTGCGGCGCGACGGGAAAAGAGTTCGCGCGCTACTGGATTCATAACGGGTTCGTGCAGATCAATCAGGAGAAGATGTCCAAGTCGCTGGGGAACTTTTTCACGATCCGCGAGATTTTCGAAAAGTGGGGCTACCGGGAACCCGTGACGGCGGAAGCATTGAAGTATTTTCTCCTGTCCAGCCATTATCGCAGTCCGCTCAATTTTTCCGATCAAGCGTTACTGGAGGCTAAGCGGGCACTTGATGACTTCTATGATCTCTTCGGGCGTTTAGAAGATTCACCAAGTGCGAAGAACTCTGGCAAAATATCTGACAACGACCCTGTTCGAAAGGCGGCAAAGCAGTTACCGAAAGCCGTGGGTGAATTTGGAGAAGATTTCCGTGACCGGATGGACGATGATTTCAACACTCCTGATGCTATTGCAATGTTCCATAAGCTACAAACTTTGGTTAACACTCAGTTGAGAATAGGGTTTTCGGATGACTGCATCAAAGCCAGAGATGTAATGCGATCTTTCGGGAAGGTGTTAGGTCTGTTTCAATTGCCTGTCAGGGAATGGCAATTCCAGGACCGTGCAATCAAACTAGAAGCTGAGCACTTGATTCCCGACTCAGAACTCGAACGATTGATCGTCGAGCGGAGCGAAGCCAAAAAACGGAGGGATTTTGCGAGAGCGGATGAAATCAGACAAGCCCTGGCCGCGCAAGGAATCACGCTGGAAGACCGGCCCGACGGAACCACCCGCTGGAAGCGGTGAGTCCGGCGAGATCATCTTCGGCCTGCATGCCGTAGAGGAAGCGCTGCGCTCCGGCGCGAGGCCGCTGCGTCGGCTGGTCGTCGTGCACACGGACCGGCAATTCGATGAGATTGTCCAGCTTGCCCGCAAGGCGGGCGTGCCGGTGCGGATTGAACCGCGGCAGGCGCTGGATCGGCTGGTTCCGTCCGGCCGTCATCAGGGCGTCGTTGCGCTGGCCGGAGCGAAAGCCTACGCCGAGCTGGAGGACATCCTCCAGGCTGCCCTCAAACAAAACCAGCCGGCATTGGTGCTTCTGTTGGACGGCGTCGAAGACCCCCACAATCTCGGCGCGGTGCTGCGGACGGCGGAAGCGGCCGGCGCGCATGGCGTGGTGATTCCGGAACGCCGCTCGGTCGGGCTCACGGGAACCGTGGCCAAGGCCTCCGCCGGTGCGGTGGAGCATCTGCCGGTGGCCTGCGTGACGAACCTGTCCCGCGCCATCGAGCAACTGAAAGAGCAGAACATCTGGGTTTACGCGCTCGATCCTTTGGCGGAGAAATCCTACACGGCGCTGGATCTCAAAGGACCGGTGGCGCTGGTGTTGGGAGGGGAAGGCAAGGGTGTTCGAGCCGGCGTGCTTGATAAATGCGACGACCGCGCCAAGATTCCAATGTACGGACGCGTGGCGTCCCTCAACGTCTCGGCGGCGGCGGCGATTGTCTTATTCGAGGTGGTTCGTCAGAGAACCGGGGGCTAGCGGATCTTCAGCAGGCCGTCCTGGATGGCCGCCTTGAGCAATTGCGCGGTGTTCGACACGCGGACTTTCTTCATCATGTTGGCTCGATGCGCTTCGACGGTCTTCACGCTGATGGTGAGCTGCTGACCGATTTCCCGGTTCTTCAAGCCCGACCAGATCAGCTCAAGGATTTCCTGCTCGCGATTGGTCAGCGATTCGGGCCGTTTCTTTGAAAACGGCGAAGCGCCTGCCTGCTTGAGAGGGGAAGGCCGGCTCATCACGGCGGATGCAGATCCCTTCATCATGAACATTCCTTCCTGGTTTCCGCGCACTGGCTGGCGCGATGTATATTCCCACCCATAATAGTCTTCGAAATTATATCCGCCGGTCGGCGAGATAGCAAAAAGCTGCGAAGAAGGCGGAAAGACGAAGGAAAACCGAACCCACTGGCGAGGGAACCGGAAACTGGCTACAATGCCGGCCGTGCCGCCTGACATTTTCTTATATGTCGCCGTGGGCATCTTCGGAGCCACGATCGGCAGTTTCCTGAACGTCTGCATTTATCGTCTGCCCAGGCATGAGTCCGTCGTCTGGCCATCCTCGCGCTGCCCCGCCTGCGAAAAAAAGATCGCGCCCTACGACAATGTGCCGATTCTGAGCTTTCTCTGGTTACGAGGGCGCTGCCGTGCCTGCCGCGCGCCGATTTCATTTCGGTACCCCCTCGTCGAAGCGGCGAACGGATTCGGATACGCGGGGATCGCCTGGCGATTCGGGCTCGACTGGCCCTTGCTGGCCTACGCGGCGTTTTTCTCCGCCTTGCTGGTGGTGACGTTCATCGATCTGGATCATCAGATCATCCCGGACCGCATCACATTGCCGGGCATTCCCCTGGGCATTCTGTGCGCGGCCACCGTGCTGCCCATCGGGATCATTGATTCCGTCCTGGGCCTGCTCCTGGGCGGAGGACTCCTCTGGTTCATGGCCTGGCTCAGCCCCTATCTGTTTGGGAAAGAAGGAATGGGCGGCGGCGACATCAAGCTCCTGGCCATGGTCGGCGCGTTTTTGGGTTGGGAGCCGGTCTTGTTGACCGTGCTGGTCGGCGCGTCCGTCGGCGCCGTCACGGGACTTTCCCTGATCGCGCTCAAACGGCTTCGTCGCGATCAATATCTTCCGTTCGGTCCGTTTCTGGCGCTCGGCGCAGTCGTCGCAATGTGTTTCTTTCACGAGATCAAGACCTGGTATGTGAGCTTTCTGGTTTCCTGACAATCATTCCTCTCTCCTGACATTGTCTCTGTATCCAAACCGATGATCGTCCGTATCTGAACCGCCCGACAGAGCGGCATTCCACGTCACGGAGCGGACCCGGCCCGGCCACAGTTTTCCATTCGCGAAATAGTTCCTTCTGACAGAACGCCGACTTAGACGTGGTTCCCCATCGTGCGGCCGGCGTGCGTCCGGCCTGACCGCGCGTCAATCGTTCCGGCATGGGAATTGGAATGTGGCACGGTCACGGCACAAGTTGAACACTCAACCGGCATCACATCTATCACAGGGAGGGAACGATGAACGAACAGGGCAAGAGCTTGGTGGAGATCATCATGGTCATGGCATTGGTCGTCGCGATGACGGCCCTGACAGGAGCAGGCTTGATGGCGGCGACTGCCAAACAGCGGGGGAAGGTCGTCGCAACGGAACTGGCCAACGAACTCAGGGCCGCCCGCTACTCGGCGATCATGCGGCGGGATCGGGTGCGGGTGGTGCTCAAGCCGGGCACGACCACGATGCGGGTCGAAACGGCCGAGTCGCCCGGCCGGCTGATCCGGGAATATGATTTCAGCGCACACGGTATCACGATCGAGCGGCTCTCGAACGGCGCCGACATCGTGTTCCATCCGAGCGGACGCGCGGCGTCTCCCATCACCATCACGCTCAGGAACAGGCAGCAGGAACGCTGGCAACTGACCATCAGTCTCGTCGGCCGCGTGTCGCAGATCTAAATCATGCCGGCGGAGAATCTTCAGAGGTGGCCGATGCTGCGCGCACGACAACA
>JAIBHQ010000054.1 GCA_020028595.1 Nitrospirota bacterium | reverse complement strand
CCACTGGCAGAACGCCTTGAAACGCGCGAATCATACCGCCTCCGGCGGAAGTGAAAAGTGAGAAGTGAAAAGTGAAATGTTGAAGAAACTGTAAGGGAACGGACGGACCGAATCAAGCGGGCTGTTAAGAGCCCGCTCGTTTGACAGTCTTTCAAAGCGTCCCGTAGACTGCCTCACGACGCTCGGCTTCGTGAACCTGGGCTGCACGAAGAACCAGGTGGACGCCGAGATCATGCTCGGCACCCTGGCTGCCAACGGTTTCGAACTGTCGGCAGACCCAGACAAGGCCGAGGTCGTCATCATCAACACCTGCGGCTTCATCGAAGAGGCCAAGCAGGAATCCATCAATACGATCATCGAACATGGCGAACTGAAAAAGTCCGGCTCCTGCAAGGTGCTGATCGCGGCCGGCTGCCTGGCGCAACGCTACCAGGGTGACTTGCTCAAGGAGCTGCCCGAACTGGACGGCGTGGTTGGTACGGGCGAGATCGGTAAGATCGCCGACATCTGCAAAAAGCTCCTACAGCCGAAAAAGCGCCACCAGCGTGTCTTCATCAGCCAGCCGCCGTATTTGTATGACGAGATGGCCCCGCGCATTCGTCTGGGCCATTCCCATTCGGCCTACGTGAAAATCGCCGAGGGCTGCAACCGGAACTGCGCCTTCTGTGCCATTCCCATCATGCGCGGCAAGCAGCGCAGCCGCCCGATCGAATCCATCGTAGCGGAAGCCAGGCAGCTGGCCGCCGAGGGCGTGAAGGAACTCAATCTGATTTCTCAGGATACGGTCAACTACGGCGTGGATCTGGGCATCCGGCAGGGATTCACGGCGTTATTGAAACAACTCGTGAAAGTCAAAGGCCTGCGCTGGATTCGCCCCTTCTATCTGTATCCGCAGCAGGTCACGGACGAGTTGATCGCTCTCTATGCCGGCGAGGAAACCCTCGCGAAGTACATCGACATGCCCTTCCAGCACATCAACGACGCCATGCTCAAGCGCATGCACCGGCTGGGCGGCAAAGCCGATATCACGGCGCTGGTCGAGAAGTTCCGCTCACGGATTCCCGGTCTGACCTTCCGCACGGCTTTCATCGTCGGATTCCCCGGCGAAACAGACGAAGCGTTCAGCGAACTCAAGGCCTACGTCGAGGAGATGGCCTTCGACCGTATGGCCGCCTTTCTTTATTCTGACGAGGAAGGGGTGCCGGCTGAACAGATGGACGGCAAAGTGGATCGGGAGCTGATGCAGGAACGGCAGAACGAACTGCTGGCGGTTCAGGAGCCGATTGCGCTGGCGAAAGGCCGCGCGCTGATCGGGCGCACGCTCGAAGTGCTGGTGGATGGCGCGCCAGAAGAGACGGAACATCTGCTGGAAGCCCGCCATGAAGGTCTCGCGCCTGAAATCGACGGCGTCGTCTATATCAACGACGGCGTGGCGAAACCGGGAGAGCTTGTAAAAGTAAAAATAACCGACGCCACAACCTATGACCTCGTTGGCCACATCGTGGACAGTCCCTCGTCGGTTCCCACCGTTCCTCGTCGCGCACCTGCCGTCCTGCACCGCTGATCATCGTCTTTACTTCGGCGGAAACTTCGTGATCGTGACCGGAGCGTAGGAAAGCTGCGGGCCGTCGGGGGTCTTCGTGGCCCGCGTGTGCTTGAGCCATTTACCATCGTCGCGCTTTGGAAAATCAGACCGGTAGTGCGCGCCACGGCTTTCCTCGCGCGCAAGCGCGCCGGCCACGATGGTTTCTGCAATCTCGACGAGGCAATTTAATTCAAAGGCCTGGATCAAATCGGTGTTGAAAATTTTTCCCTTGTCCTGAAGCCGTACTGATTCTCCACGGAGCCGCAGCGTGCGGATCTCCTTTAATGCATCGGTCATGGACTGTTGAGTCCTGAAAATGCCCAGGTTCAGGCTCATGATTTTTCCCAGGTCGTCGCGCACCTGCCAGGCCCGCTCCGGCCCGTCATTGTCCATCAATTGCCGGAGATGCGCTTCTTCGCGCCTGAACGCCGCATCAGACAGGGCACGCGGCTGGACCGTCGCACTATAGTCGGACGCCCGCTGGCCGGCCCGCCGGCCGAAGACAATCGTCTCCAGCAGTGAATTGCCGCCCAGCCGGTTGGCTCCGTGCACGCTCACGCAGGCGCACTCCCCGGCCGCGTAGAGACCGGGCACCGGCGTCTCGCCCCAGATGGTCGTTTTGACCCCGCCCATTTGATAGTGCGCGCCGGGTCTGATTGGAATCGGTGATTCGACCGGGTCTACGCCGGCAAACTCCACCGACAGCTGGCGAATCTGAGGCAGACGCTCGAGAATCCGCTGCCGACCCAAATGCCGAAGGTCCAGCAGCACGCAGCCGTCTACTCCACGCCCTTCCAGGATTTCCTGCCCGATCGCCAGCGACACCGTCGAGCGGGTCGCCAACTCCATCTGCTCAGGCGCGTATTTTTTCATGAACCGCTCGCCCAGCGTATTGAGCAGGTACGCCCCCTCGCCGCGCGCACCCTCGGTAATGAGAATGCCGGTGTCCTTGAGCGTCGTGGGATGGAACTGCACGAACTCCATGTCCTCAAGCGGCGCCCCGACCCGGTAGGCCAGGGCCATGCCGTCGCCGGTGTTGATCACCGCGTTGGTGCTGGTGAGAAACGCGCGGCCGCTGCCGCCCGTCGCCAGGACCACCGCTTTGGCACCGATCGCGTGCAGGCCGCCGTGCACGATATCCCAGGCGATGACGCCGCGGCAGATCCCCTCTTCCATGATGAGCGACATCACGTACCATTCCTCGTATACGTGGCAGCCGCGCTTCATGAGTTGCTCGTACATCGTGTGCAGGATCGCGTGGCCGGTCCGGTCGGCGGCATAACAGGCGCGGGGGAACCCGGCCCCGCCGAAGGGACGCTGCGCGATGCGGCCTCGTTCGTCCCGGCTGAAAATCACGCCCATGCGTTCCAGCTCCAGAATATCGTCCGGCGCCTCCCGGCACATGGCCTCGATGGCATCCTGATCGCCCAGGTACTGGCCGCCTTTCGTCGTGTCAAAGGCATGGGCTTCCCAGGAATCGCTCTCGCCGAGCGCGGCGTTGATGCCGCCCTGCGCGGCCACCGAGTGGCTGCGGACCGGATGGACTTTGGAGATGAGCGCAACATCAAGCTGCGCGGGCGCCGCCAGCGCCGCCCGCATGCCGGCCAGCCCGGCGCCGACGATGAGCAGATCGTGGATTTTCATGCCACAGAGAAGGGAATACGTATCATGACTTCCGTCATCATGGCGTATGCGGGGCGAGCGAGGCAAGGGCCGAGAAACACCCTTGCGCGGACGCGCCGGGGTGTGCAAAATTGAGGGGTACGCGCCTCGCCTAATCGTCCTGGAGAGCTTGAATGAGTTCACAGTCGTTCCTGAACCCACCTGACACATTTTTACATCGCCATCTGGGCCCAACCGACGCCGACATCCAGGAGATGCTGGCGACGCTGGGGCTCAAGTCGCTCGATGCCTTGATCGATGCGACCGTGCCGGACGACATCCGCATGCGCCAGCCGCTCACGTTCGGTACTCTCCGCGGCGAGCATGATGTCCTGGCCGAGCTGCGGGCGATGCATGATCGGAATCAGGTGTTTCGCTCGTTCCTCGGCATGGGCTATCACGATTGCATCACGCCACCGGTCATCCAGCGCAACATCCTGGAAAACCCCGGCTGGTATACGCAGTACACGCCCTACCAGGCCGAGATCGCCCAGGGCCGGCTCGAAGCGCTGCTGAATTTCCAGACCATGGTGGCGGACCTGACCGCCCTGCCCCTGTCGAACGCGTCCCTGTTGGATGAAGCCACCGCCGCCGCGGAAGCCATGGCCATGTGCCTGAATATTTCCCGGCGCGACACCGCGGAGGGTCAGGAGAAGCACGGCTTTTTTGTGGCCGCCGATTGCCACCCACAAACCATCGCAGTGCTCCAGACGCGCGCGGAACCGCTCGGCATCCGCCTGCACGTGGAACGTCACGACGCCGTGGACTTCAAGAAGCGCCCCTTCGGACTCCTGCTGCAATATCCGGCGACGGACGGCACGATCAGGGATTACGAAGCGTTGATCAAGCAGGCCCACGAAGCCGGCGCGCTGGTCGTCGTGGCGACCGATCTGCTCGCACTGACCCTGATCAAGCCGCCCGGAGAGTTCGGTGCGGACATCGCCGTCGGCTCCACCCAACGGTTCGGCATTCCGATGGGCTTTGGCGGGCCGCACGCGGCTTTTTTATCCGCCAAGCAGGACTTTGCCCGCCAGATGCCGGGTCGCATCGTCGGCGTTTCGAAAGACGCGCAGGGCAGGCCGGCCTACCGGCTCGCGCTCCAGACGCGCGAACAGCACATCCGACGCGACAAGGCCACCAGCAACATCTGCACCGCGCAGGTCCTGCTGGCCATCATGTCCAGCCTCTACGCCATCTACCATGGACCGGATGGGTTGAAGCGCATTGCCGAGCGCCTGCGCGGCTTGACCGTCGTGCTGTCCGAGGGACTGCGGAAACTGGGCTATGAGGTCGGGCCGGTGCCGAGCTTCGATACGCTGCGGATCAAACCGATGGGCCGCGCGCCCCACCAGGCTGTGGATCGGATCTTCGCCCGCGCGAACGAGCGCCGCCTGAACTTCCGCCGCTTCGACGACAATTCGATCGGCGTGGCCCTCGACGAAATGACGACGGCGACGGAAATCCAGACCATCTTTGAAGTCTTCGCCGGCAGCAAGGCGGTGTCGTTTACCGTGAAGGAGCTGGCCGAGAAAGTCACGCTCGGCTACGCAAAAAACTTTGCGCGGACGAGCAAGTACCTGACCCACGAGGTGTTCAACCGCTACCACTCCGAACATGAGATGCTGCGGTACATCCAGCGGCTGCAAGACAGGGACCTCTCCATGGTCCATTCAATGATTCCGCTCGGCTCTTGCACGATGAAGCTGAACGGCTCGGTGGAAATGATCCCGGTCACGTGGAAAGGGTTCGGCCGCATGCATCCGTTCGCCCCGGGCGAGCAGACGCTCGGCTACCAGGATCTGGTCAGGCAACTGGAAGATTGGCTCGCGGAGATCACGGGCTTCGCGGCCGTGTCGCTGCAACCGAATGCCGGTTCACAGGGCGAGTACGCAGGCCTGATGGTCATCCGGGCCTATCACCGGCATCGTAAGGAGGACCATCGCAACGTCTGCTTGATCCCGGCTTCAGCCCACGGGACCAATCCAGCTAGCGCGGTGATCGCCGGCATGACCGTTGTGCCGGTGGCCTGCGACGACAAGGGAAATGTCGATCTCTCTGATCTGGATGCCAAGGCCAAGGAGCATCACAAAAATCTTTCGGCTCTGATGGTGACCTATCCCTCGACGCACGGCGTCTTCGAGGAAGGCATCAGGAAAATCTGCCAGATCGTGCACGCGCACGGCGGGCAGGTCTACATGGACGGCGCCAACATGAACGCACAGGTCGGCCTCTGCCGCCCCGGCGACTTCGGCGCGGACGTGTGCCACCTGAATCTGCACAAGACGTTTTGCATTCCGCACGGCGGCGGCGGCCCCGGCATGGGCCCGATCTGCGTGGCCGCGCACCTCGCACCCTATCTGCCGGGCCATCCGCTTGTGAATCTCGGCGGAGCCGATGCCATCGGGCCTGTTTCAGCCGCGCCCTACGGCAGCGCCAGTATCCTCGCCATTCCCTGGGTCTACATCGCCTTGATGGCGGCGGACGGACTCACGAAGGCCACCAAGGTGGCGATCCTGAACGCCAACTACATGGCGAAGCGGCTGGAGAAACACTATCCGGTGCTCTATACGGGCAAGAAGGGCTTCGTGGCGCACGAGTTCATCGCAGACGTGCGGCCCTTCAAGGAGAGCGCGGGCGTGGAGGCGATGGACGTGGCCAAGCGGCTGATGGACTATGGCTTCCATGCGCCGACGGTGTCGTTCCCCGTGCCGGGCACGCTCATGATCGAGCCGACGGAGAGCGAATCGAAGGCCGAACTGGACCGCTTCTGCGAGGCGATGATCAAGATCCGCGCGGAGATCCAGGACATCGTCGACGGGCGCCAGCCGAAAGACGACAATCTTCTGAAAAACTCTCCGCACACGGCCGAGATGGTGACGGTCACGGACTGGAAGCATCCCTACACGCGTGAGCAGGCGGCGTTTCCGGCGGCGTGGACACGAGACCACAAGTTCTGGCCCTCTGTCGCGCGCATTGATAACGCCTACGGCGACCGACACCTCGTCTGCACCTGCCTGCCGATCGAGAGCTATAAATCCTAGTCCCTGCGGTCTGGTCAATCCCCTTGCTCGCGCAACGCGCGCGATAAAGTGCGAGTGCGGCGATCGGTCTGCCTTCCTTGCTCGCAGAGCGCGCACGCGCAGACGGTGCTCGCTCGATGCGCGCAGTCGAAGGCAGACCGACCCGCCGCTCGACAGCCAGTCCAAAACAAAAAACTGGAAAGGGGACAGGCCGCTGATAGGCCTGTCCCCTTTCGCGCTTCGCTCACCGTATCCTCAGCACCTTGTATTGTTTATTTCAGTGGAATACAGGTGTCAGGAACATTTTTCCGCCTCTCTGA
>JAIBHQ010000232.1 GCA_020028595.1 Nitrospirota bacterium | reverse complement strand
CTCGGCGTTGTAGCTCTTCATCATCCCGATAAACAGGATCGCCAGCGCCATCGTCGCCGTGTAGAGGATGCCGATGGACACATCGAGCTTCATCCGACCCTGCTCTTCCATCCACCCCGTGATCCACACGGTGGCCAATCCGAACAGAATCGCCATCGCCAACGGCGGCCAGCCCATCAGATAAGCCAGCGCCACGCCGGCAAAGGCCGCGTGGGCCGTGCCGGCTCCGACAAAGGCCAACCCGCGCAGCACCACGAACACGCCGATGGCCGAGCAGACGGCTCCCACCACCATCGCCGCGAGCAGCGACCGCTGCATGAAGTCGTATGTGAGTAGCTCTATCATTTTGAGATTGGATCATTGGACCATTGTTTCATTGCGACAATGACTCAATGGAACAATCGTCAATTCCTCTAGTGATGGTGGTGATAGTCTTCGACGATGATCAAATCTTTTTCCGTAATCACGAGATCCTTGCCGTAAACTTCGCGCAGAATGTCCGGACGCAACACCTCAGCCGGCGGGCCGGCCGCGTAGAGTCTGGTTTTAAGCAGCACCAGCCGGTTCACACGCTCGCGGATCATATTGATATCGTGCGTCACCAGCAACACCGTCAGCCCCATGTCACGATGGAGCCGCTGGACCAGATCCAGCACGCTGGCTTGCGTCGTGATATCGATGCCGGTGGTCGGCTCGTCGAGCAGGAGGACCTGAGGCTGCTGTGCCAACGCCCGTGCGATGAAGACCCGCTGCTGCTGGCCTCCCGACAGATGCCCCAGCGCGGTCTTGGAATGATCCTGCATGCCGACGTTCTCCAGGGCATGCAGCGCAATCTCGTGGTCCTGCTTCGAGGGCCGCGTGAACAGTCCCAACGCGCCATAGCGGCCCATCATGACGGCCTCAAGCACCGTGATCGGGAAATGGCGGTCCAGCGCGTCCTTTTGCGGGAGATAGCCGATGCGGGCGCGATGGTGGCACCGCAATTCCTGGCAGGCGCAGTCGAAAATCTGAAGCCCGCCTGCAAACGGCGGCATCAATCCCAGGATCGCGCGGCACAGCGTCGTTTTGCCCGATCCATTCGGTCCAATAACGCCGACGAACTCGCCTTCGGAGATTTCCAGCGTGATATCCTCCAGCGCAACCACGCCGGGAAAGCCGAACGTCGCATGGGAAAATCTGATGATCGGGTGTGCCATGGAATCAGGAAGCCTGCAACGCCTGCGCCAATTGCACCACATTATACCGAAGCATGTCGAGATAGGTGCCGGTTCCAGGCACGCCTCCCGGCATGGCCGTCAATACGACGAGGCGGGCGCCGGATTCCCGGGCAAGAATGCGCGGGAGCTTCTGATTCAGTTGCGGCTCCGACACGATCACGCGAATGTGTCCCTCGCGAATCTTCCTGACCAACGCCTGGATATGGCGCGCGGAGGGCTCTGCGCCCGGTTGAGTGATAATCTCGCCCGCAATGTCGAACCCGAATCGTCTGGCGAAATAGGGCCAGGCCGGGTGGTGGACGACGATGCGGCGGTCGGTTACGCGTTGCAACTGCTCTGCCAGCTCGGCTTCGAGCGCGCCGAGCCGGTGCACATAACGATCCTGATTTGCGCGATACTCGCCGGCATGCGCCGGATCGGCTTTGGCGAATGCCTCGGCAATCCGCCCGACCATCAGCTTGGCGTTCTCCGGGTCGAGCCAGACGTGCGGATTTCCATCACCATGGCCCCGGGCATCCGATTCTGAGGCACGATCGGCGATCCGCGCGATATTTTCCGACGTCGTAACGACAAGCAGTCCCGCAGTCCCCGCATTTCTGACCAGCGCGCCGACCCAGACCTCCAACCCCATGCCGACTTCGATGAACACATTGGCCTTGCGGACCGCTACCAGGTCCGGCGAGGAAGGCGAGGCACACCGCCACGACGAACACAATTTTCCGGCCAAACATGCGCGGACCGTAGCACCCGGTTTCATCCAAAGTCAAACCTCGCCAAAGTCGACCCTGCTTGACCGACCGCGGGACTTCCGTTAGCGTAGCGCGCAGCAGGGAGACGTGACGATGAAAGTGGTCGGCTTGATGTCAGGCACCTCGGGGGACGGCGTGGACGCCGCGCTCGTGGATATCCGTGGTTCCGGCCATGACCTCAAAGTGAAATCGCTCGCCTTCGTCTCCTGTCCCTATCCGGCCGACCTCCAGCAGCTGGTGCTGGCCCTGTCCGCACGTGGAACGGTTTCCGAGATCTGCCATGTGAACGTCGTCCTCGGCGAGTGGTTCGCCAGGGCGGCCTTGCGTGTTATCAAGCAGTCTGGACTTGAGCCGGCGAAGATCGATTTGATCGGATCGCATGGGCAAACCATCCATCATTTGCCGAACGCGGTGGATGAACCGGGTATCGGATCTGTCCACTCCACGCTACAGATTGCAGAGCCGGCGATCATCGCCGAGCGCACCGGGATCGCGACCGTCGCGAACTTCCGCCCTCGTGACATGGCGGCCGGCGGCCAGGGCGCGCCGCTCACACCGTACGCCCATTATATTTTGCTGCGAGACAAGAAGCGGTCCCGTCTTGTCGCAAACCTCGGGGGCATCGGCAACGTGACGTACCTGCCGGCCGGCAAGGGGCTCGATGCCATCCTCGCCTTCGACACGGGGCCCGGCAATATGGTGATGGACGGGCTGGTGCGGCGTCTCACCAAAGACAGGGAAACCATGGACCGTGGCGGCAAACTGGCAGCCAAAGGTCACGTCGCCATAGGCCTGCTGGCCAAACTGCTCGCGCACCCCTACCTCAAGCGTAACCCGCCGAAGTCCACCGGCCGGGAAGAATTCGGTGACGCCTTCGTGGAGCAGATTCTCGCTGCACAGAAAGTCCACCGCCTCAAATCCGAAGACGTGCTCGCAACCTGTTCGTTGTTCACGGCGATTACGCTCGGCAGCGCGCGGCGCTGGCTGAACGGGCCGGTGGACGAAGTGCTCGTCGGAGGCGGCGGGGTCCGGAACCGCACACTCATGAGCAATCTGTCGTCGGTCTTCTCGCCGGTTCCCGTACGGACGTTTGAGGCGGCCGGCTGGCAGAGCAAGGCCTTTGAGGCCGCGGCCTTCGCGGTGCTGGCCTATCAGACCTTCCACGGTGAATGCACCAACGTGCCGTCCGTCACCGGCGCCACACATCCCGTCGTGCTCGGCGCCATCGTTCCAGGAGGCAGGCAGAGGTAGATCATGCCCTCTGCGCCGGCCTGGATACGACTGACTGCCTCCCTGTTGATTGTGTCCGCCTTTACCGGTTGCGCGTACCAAGCGACTCAACAGAAACCTCCTCCCTCCTGCTCGGATTTCGCGCAGACGCTGGATCTGTCCGACCGAATCAAGACACTCGACCTGTTGTCGGACGCCTTCTTTCAGCGATGCTATGCCACGGTGATCGTGTATGGGACGCAGGCCCAGACGGAATTCCGGCATAAGACGTTCCACGTCTTTAAGGAAGCGGCCAGCGTGTTCATTCCCGACGGCACCCTGACCGATTACGTCCTCGAAAGTTACGAGCGGGGCTTCCTCAGTATCCTCCTGGCATCCAGCTACGAGCACATGCAGAAGAACGAGGATGCGCGGGTCGAATTGCGACGGATGGACCATGAGTTGTTCGCGCCGCTCTACAATTTCGGCGAAGACCCGGTGAACATCCTGTTGTCGGCTGTCCTGTGGGACCGCCTGGGAGAGCCGAGCGAAGCCCGGGTGGATTGGCATCGCCTGCGCGACCCGGCCAGCGGGCTCAGGGGCATCGATGACAGCCTTCGCTCCTTTGCCGATCGTCAGGTACGCAGAATCGACGAAGGCCGCTCCCCGAGTCCGGCCTGGCGGGTGTTCTGGCTGGGACAATTCCCGGACATCGACTGGGATCTTCAATTCACCGGCTCGAGCAACGGCTATTTTTCGGTTCGAGCCAGGGAAGCGTTTCCGTCGGCGTGTGCGTCCGAAACGGGAGTGCGTCTCTCCACGCAACGCTGGTTCGAGAAGATCGCCGTCCGACATAACGATGCCTACCACCCGCTGCTCAATGTGCAGAGTTGGATTCGATTGCCCGTGGGGGTCATCTATAGCCTCGTGCCGATTGCGGCCGGCGCAGGGATCGCCGTGGGAGGCTGCACGCTGGATGCAGCGGGAAACGGCAAGGGCGCCTTATGCGAAGTCGCCATCCGGGGCGGGGTCGCCTTTATGAGCATGGCGCCAAAGGTGCTGCGGGGCGCCCTGGAGCCTGACTTGCGGCACTGGAGCCACATCCCGGCCGCGTTCGTCATCACAAGCGCGACGGATCCGG
>JAIBHQ010000053.1 GCA_020028595.1 Nitrospirota bacterium | reverse complement strand
ATGAAACGCATCATTATTCTCGGCTCCACCGGCTCCATCGGCACCAGCACGCTGGACATTGTGTCCAAGTTTCCGAACGAGTTTCAGGTGGTGGGGCTGACGGCGGCCACCAAAGACGTCCCGCTCGAGGAACAAATCCGTCGCTTCAAGCCGGCGAAGGTCGCCCTGGCCGATCCGACCGCTGCAACGCGGCTGCGTAGCCGTTGCAAAGGACTCTCCGTTGAGATTCTCTCCGGCCCCGAAGGCGTGGCGGACGTAGCCCGTATGCCGGAAGGCGAGTTGGTGATCTCCGCCATCGTCGGCGGAGCCGGCCTGATGCCGACGCTGGCCGCCATCCGCTCGGATAAGCACGTGGCCCTGGCGAACAAGGAACCGATGGTCATGGCCGGCCAGTTGATGCAGGAGGAAGCGCACAAGCACGGCGTGCGCATCTTCCCGGTGGATAGCGAACACAGCGCCATCTTTCAGTCCATGGAAGGGCACCGCCGGGAAGACATCCGCCGGCTGATCCTGACTGCATCCGGCGGTCCCCTGTGGAACATGCCCCGCGAGCAGATGCGGGAGGTAAAGCCGGAACAGGCCCTGCAACATCCGAATTGGAAAATGGGCGCCAAGATCACGATCGACTCCGCCACGATGATGAACAAGGGGCTGGAAGTCGTGGAAGCGCGCTGGCTGTTCGACATGCCGGTCGCGCAGATCGAAGTGCTGGTCCATCGGGAAAGCGTCATTCACTCGATGGTGGAATACAAGGACGGGTCCGTGATCGCGCAACTGGGCCTGCCCGACATGCGCACACCGATTTCGTATGCCATGAAGTACCCGGCGCGCGTGCCGCTGGAACTCCCCCCGCTGGATCTGGCCAGCATCGGCACGCTGACGTTCTTTTCGCCTGACCACGACCGGTTTCCGTGCCTGCAACTCGGCTACGATGCCCTCAAGATCGGCGGCACGATGCCGGCCGTGTTGAACGCCGCCAACGAAATCGCCGTGGCGGCGTACCTCCAGGAGGGAATCGGATTCCTGGACATCGCCGAGATTATCCGCAGCACGATGGATGCGCATACCCTCCGGCAGATTCGCACGCTTGACGACGCGCTGGAGGCCGATCGCTGGGCGCGTGAAAAGGCCGGCGCCCGCGTGCACGCGCTGGCCGGAAACGGATAAAGGACACACCCATGCTTACTGCGTTCGCCTGGTCACCCGATACCGTTCTTCTCGTCATGCAAAAGGCTTTTTGGTTCGTCGTCGTGCTCGGCGTCCTCGTGGCATTTCACGAATTCGGGCATTTCCTGATGGCGCGCTGGGTCGGAGTGCGCGTGCTCAAGTTCTCGCTGGGATTCGGCCCCAAAATAGCCGGCCGGCAGATCGGCGAAACCGAGTACCTGGTGTCGGCCGTTCCGCTCGGAGGCTACGTCAAGCTGTTCGGCGAGGACGAAAGCGACGCCATATCTCCGGAAGAGCAGCGCCGGTCGTTCTCGCATCAAAATCTCTGGAGCAAAGTGCTCATCGTGGCCGGCGGGCCGGGATTCAACTTCCTGCTGGCCTATCTGATTTTTTCCGCCTGGCTGGCAACCGGCGCGCCGTTGTTCGTCCCCAGCTTTAAGGACCTGACGCCCGACATTGAAGCGATGAAACCAGGATCGCCGGCGGCCACGGCCGGCATGCAGCCCGGCGATCGGGTGCTGCGGGTCAACGAGAAGGACATCTCCACGAGAGTGGAACTGTTCGACGCCGTCGCAAAGAGCAACGGCAAACCGCTCACCCTCGATGTCCGCCGGGGGGCTCAAATCAAAACCCTGGTCGTCACGCCGGCCGGAACAACAGTGCAGGAGGACGGCAAGGATGTCGTGCAGTATTCCCTCGGCATCGAGGAGACGGCGCCGGTCATCACCGCCGTCATGAACGGCTCCCCTGCCATGGCGGCCGGGTTCAAGGAAGGCGACCGCGTCGTCGCCATCGAAGGACAACCGATTCACGCCTGGTCCCAGATGACCGGCATCGTCAAGGAAAGCCCGAACCGCCCGCTCAAAGTCGAGGTGAACCGCAACGGGCAGGTCGTTTCGCTCACCGTCACCCCGGCCCTGGAAAAAATCTCCGCGAACGGCAAGGCCGTCGAGATCGGAAAAATCGGCGTCTCGGGGCCCGGCCGGTCACTGATCCGCGCATCCAACCCCCTGACGGCCGTCTGGCACGGCCTGGAAGCCACGTGGGGATGGACCGAGCTGACCGCCGTCGGCATCTACAAGATGATTGCCGGAGAAATCTCCAGCAAGAACATCGGCGGACCGCTCACGATCGCCAGCATCTCCGGCGAAGCCGGAGCCCAGGGCATGGCGAGCGTCGTGTTCCTCATCGCCATCCTGAGCATTAACCTGGGCGTCCTCAACCTGCTGCCGATTCCCATCCTGGACGGAGGCCATCTGCTGTTTTTTGCCATCGAAGCCGTCATGCGCAAACCGCTTGCGGATCGCCAGCGTGAAGTTGCCCAGCAGGTGGGCCTGTTGCTGCTCGTCTGCATCATGGTATTTGCCTTCTGGAACGACATCGAGCGGCTGCTGCACGGATGAATGGCTACCAGCTCTCAGCCCTCAGCAATCAGTCAACACAGAAGCCCAGCATTACTTTTCAAGCTGAAAGCTGACGGCTGATGGCTTTTTAGAAACCCATGCGCACATCCCACACTCTGATCCCGACCCTTCGCGAAGACCCCGGAGAGGCGGAAATCGCCAGCCATCGCCTGCTGCTGCGGGCCGGCATGATCCGCAAGGTCGCCGCCGGCATCTATACCTACCTCCCGCTGGGGCTGCGCGTCCTCCGCAAGATTGAAGCCATCGTCCGCGAGGAAATGAACCGATCCGGCGCGCAGGAAGTCCTGATGCCGATCGCCGCGCCGGCTGAACTGTGGCGTGAAACAGGCCGCTGGGACTTCTACGGCAAGGAACTGCTGCGGTTCAAAGACCGGCACGAGCGGGACTTCTGCCTGGGCCCGACGCACGAAGAAGTCATCACCGATTTGATTCGACGCGACGTGCGGTCCTACCGCCAGCTCCCGCTGAACTGTTACCAGATCCAGACCAAATTCCGGGACGAAATCCGTCCCCGGTTCGGCCTCATGCGGGGCCGCGAATTCATCATGAAAGACGCCTATAGCTTCGACAGGGACGAAGCCGGCGCCAAGATCAGCTATCAGAAGATGTACGACGCCTACAGCCGCATCTTTACCCGCTGCGGGTTGACCTTCCGGGCCGTGGAAGCCGACACCGGCCTGATCGGCGGCACCTCGTCGCACGAATTCATGGTGCTGGCGGACACAGGCGAGGAAACCATCGTCTACGCGGAGGGGGGGACCTACGCGGCCAACGTCGAGCGCGCCGAGACGCTTCCGCCAGCCGGAACCGCTTCCGATGCGCCGCGGCCGCTGCGGAAAGTCCCGACGCCCGGCGCCCGCAGCGTCGAGGAAGTCACGGCATTTCTCAATATTACGCCAGCACAACTGGTCAAGACGATCCTCTATCAGTCCTCCAAGGACCTGGTCGCGGTGCTGGTCCGTGGCGACCATGAGGTCAATGAGGTCAAAGTCAAAAAGCTGCTGGGCGTGACGGCGCTGGAACTGGCCGATCCGGCCAGAGTCACGGCCGCAACGGGCGCGCCGGTTGGATTTGCCGGCCCCATCGGCCTGCGGCAGGTGCGGATCATCGCCGACCACGCCGTCAAGACACTCCGGAACGTTGTCGTGGGAAGCAACGAAGCCAACGCACATTACGTGGATGCCAACTGCGACCGGGACTTCGCCGTCGAACAGTTTGCCGATCTTCGCAATGCCCAGGCTGGCGATCCGTCTCCCAAAGGCGACGGGCCCCTTCGTATTGCCCGGGGCATTGAAGTCGGGCATGTGTTCATGCTCGGTACCAAGTACAGCAAGGCCATGAACGCGATGTTCCTCGACCCTGAGGGCAAGGAATGCCTGGCCGTGATGGGCTGTTACGGCATCGGCGTCAGCCGCGTGGCCGCTGCCGCCATCGAGCAGCACCACGATGCCAAGGGCATGCTCTGGCCGATCCCCATCGCCCCGTTCCACATCCACCTGCTCCCCTTGAGCCAGTCCGCTGCCGTCTCCGCCACGGCGCAAACCCTGTACGAGACGCTGTCGCAGGCCGGAGCCGAAGTCCTGTGGGATGACCGTGACGAGCGGGCCGGCGTGAAATTCAACGATGCAGACCTGATCGGCGCCCCCTACCAGCTGGTCATTGGCGAAAAGGGTCTTGCCCAGGGCACCGTCGAGTTCAAAGAGCGGAAGACGGGGGCCGTCAAGAAAATGGCGCCTGGCGACGTGCTCGCCCAGGCCAGGGAATGGCTCGGCTTGCGATAAGCCGCCGGACAACTTCATGCAACTTTCTCTTGCGTTTCGAGGTATTTCGTCCTAGTCTAACCACAAAAATAGGACCATGGGTTGACTCCTTAGACGGGCAGGAAGGACACCGTGCCGGACACGAAAATCGCTCCCGACAACGTTCAGGAGCTTCAGCAGAAAATCGCTTACGCGGAAGAGGTCAAGCGCATCACCAGCCTCATCCACTCCGCGAAGGATCTTGATCAGATCATCCTCGACCTGCGCAAGGACCTCCTGAACCTCTTCGATACCGAGGAGGTCACGATCTACGCGATCGACACCGAGAAAAAAGAAATCTTCTCCAGGGCCGCCCATCTCGATACGGTCCAGGAAATCCGCGTGCCGATCAACGAACAAAGCATCGTGGGATTCACCGCCAAGTACCTCCGCCCGGCCAATATCGTTGACGCGTACAACAAAACAGAACTGGCCAATATCCATCCGGCGCTGGGGCATGACGCCTCGTGGGACAAGAGAAGCGGGTTCAAGACCAAACAGGTCCTCAGCTACCCCATCCTGGCCGAAAACAAGTACTTGATGGGCGTCATTCAGCTCATTAATAAAAAAAGCGGGCTGCGTTTTTCAAAGAAGGACGAGGAGTCGGTTGCAGAAATCAGCAAAGGCCTGGGGATCGCGTTTCAAAACCTTCAGAAGCTGGCCAAAAAGGCCCCGACAAAATTCGGGGCGCTGGTCGCAGGCAACCGCATTACCCAGGCCGAACTGGACAATGCCATTGCCGAATCGCGCAAGGGAACCCAGGATCTCGAGACCATCCTGCTGGACAAATATAAAATCCCGAAGACCGAACTGGTCAAGTCCCTCAGCCAGTTCTACAAATGCCCCCATGTCGAATATGACGAGAAGATCATCCCCGACCCCGAGCTGATCAAGCCGCTGAATATCGAGTTCTTGAAAAAGAACTTCTGGATGCCCCTGCGGCGTGACAAGACCGTCATCGAAGTCCTGATCGACGACCCCAACGATCTGGACAAAATCCAGGACATCAAGCGCAGTTTCCCCGGCCAGAGCATCAAGTTCTCCGTCTGCCTGCGCCGTGACATCGGCCAGTTTGTGAAACGGGCCACCGGCGCGGCAGCCTCTCCAATGGCCTCGCTGGGCGGCGCGACGGACCCTGGCAGCCTTGATGAACTCCAGGCCATGATGATCGACGAGGCCAGCGAAGAGGCCGCGGCCGACGCCTCAGCCGACTCCGGCATGACCGAGAACGACAGCACTGTCGTCAAGCTCGCCAATAAAATCATCATCGACGCGTACAAGTTGAATGCGTCCGATATTCACGTCGAACCCTACGGCGAGAAAAGGGAGACCGTCATCCGGTTCCGCGTCGACGGGACGTGCCAGGAGTACATGAAAGTTCCACCGGCGTTCCGGCGCGCGCTCGTCTCCCGCTTGAAGATCATGGCCACTTTGGACATTGCGGAACGGCGAAAGCCCCAGGACGGCAAGATCAAATTCAAAATGGCCGAAAAGGAAATCGAGCTTCGTGTTGCGACCATCCCGACCACCGGCTACAACGAAGACGTCGTCATGCGTATCCTGGCGGCGAGCGAACCGGTGCCGCTGGACAAAATGGGATTCACGGACCGCAACCTGCGTGAGCTCAAGCGGATATCGGAAGTACCCTACGGCATCATCCTGTGCGTGGGACCGACCGGATCAGGAAAAACCACCACGCTGCACTCCGTGCTCGGCAACATCAACGAGCCGGAATGGAAAATCTGGACCGCCGAGGACCCCGTCGAAATCACGCAATACGGCCTGCGCCAGGTCCAGGTGCAGCCGAAGATCGGCTTCACCTTTGCGATAGCCATGCGCGCCTTCCTCCGCGCCGACCCAGACGTCATCATGGTCGGTGAGATGCGCGATAAAGAAACGGCCGAGACCGGCATCGAGGCCTCGCTGACCGGCCACTTGGTGCTCAGCACGCTCCACACCAACAGCGCGGTCGAAACCATCACCCGCTTGCTGGACATGGGATGCGACCCCTTCAGCTTTGCCGATGCCATGCTCGGCGTGCTGGCCCAGCGGTTGGCAAAACGGCTTTGCAAGGACTGCAAAGAAAAATATCACCCAACCCA
>JAIBHQ010000052.1 GCA_020028595.1 Nitrospirota bacterium | reverse complement strand
CGTTCGGGAGCGACGATCCTGACGGAGGCGCCTTTTTTCCCGGCGAGCCACTGCTCGATCAGGCCGGCCTCGTTCAGGGCAGTCGGTACCAGCAGCTCCTTTGGCGGAAGGCCATCCTTATTATAGAACTGTTCAATGGTGCATCGGACGAGCTCTTCGTCGGATGTCTCGGATGCTTCCGGCCAGAAGAAATCCTTGCGGCCGATCAGCAGGCCGCCGCGCACGAACAGCATCTGAAGGTCCACGGCCGTTCCCTGACGGGCCACACCGAACACGTCCTGGTCGGTTGCCGTGGTCTGCGCGATCCGCTGCTTTTCCAGCGTGCGCTCGATGCTGACGATTCGATCGCGCAGCCGTGCCGCGTCTTCGAAGGCCTGCCGGTCGGCGGCGATATGCATCTGCTCGCGCAGGTCGTCGAGCAGTTCCGTGTCCCGTCCTTCGAGAAACTGCCGGACCTGCGTGACGATCCGGTGATAGTCTTCACGGCTTTGGTTGCCGATGCAGGGGGCCATGCAGCGCTTGATTTCGAACTCGATGCAGGCCCGCTCGGCCGTGCCGTCGATCTCGATCTCGCAGGTGGCCAGCGGGAACACCTTGCGGATCACTTTGAGCGTGCTCTTGAGCGCGCCACCGTCCGTGTAAGGGCCGTAATACAACGCGCCGTCTTTCTGTACCTTTCGCACGATCGACAGGCGGGGGAAATTCTCACGAACGGGCAGGCGCAGATACGGATACTGTTTGTCGTCGCGGAGGATGATGTTGAACTTCGGCCGGTGACGCTTGATCAGATTGCTTTCGAGAATGAGCGCTTCGAGTTCCGACCGCGTGACGATGGTTTCCAGATCGGCAACCTGGCTCATGAGCAGGCGTGTCTTGGGCGTCTGGTCCGTGCTTTTCTGAAAGTACGAGCGGACGCGGGAGGCCAGCACGGCCGCCTTGCCGACGTACAAAATATCGCCCGTGGCGCTCTTCATCAAGTAGACGCCGGGCTGACCGGGCAAGTGGTCGAGTTTGGATTGTAATTCCGTCGCTGTTGATGGGGATGTGCCCATGAGGGGATTGTACGGCTGGTTTACGGAGTGGGCAATAGGCGATGGGTGATAAATTCCAGGCGATAGGTTATAGGCAATGGGCGATCGATAGCCTATAGCCTACCCTAGACGATCGCGACGCCGGGCGGCCGCTCGATTAGTTCCACTTCGTAGCCATCCGGGGCGTCAATGAAGATGAACCGGCTGCCGGAGGAACTTCTCGTCGGACCGTCAGTGATTTTGATGCCCTGGGCGTTGAGCGTTTCGATCGTCTGGTCGAGATTGTCCACTTCAAAGGCAAGATGGACCAGGTCTTCCTGGACCCTGACCGGCCCGCTCGGAGGAAAGCTGCACAGTTCGATCAATTCCTCGCTGTTGGGCACCTTGAGAAACGCCAGGTGCGAGCCACGTGGAGAAGTCTTGCGCTCCATGACCTCCAGGCCCAGCACGCCCGTGTAGAAGTTGATCGTCTGATCCATGTCGCTGACCCGCATCCTGGTATGGAGGAGTTTTTTGACACGCATCATGATCCTCTATGTACTCTTGGTGGGACCGACGGTTTTCCGCAGTAACATCTCTGCTGAACCGGGGATCAAAAAATTCGGCATCGGGCCGATCTCCTGGTAGCCGTTCTGTTTATAGAACTTCCTGGCCTCGGCATTGAAATCGGACACGCAGGCGAACAAATTCATTGTGCGTGCGAAGACCATGCTTTCAATGTGTTTCAGTAGAGCGCTTCCCAGCCCTTTGCTGCGGGCTGACGGTGCGATAATCAGAAGCTCCAAATAATCACCCATCAGAAACTTCGGCCGCAGCAGCGCGAATCCTGCAGCGGCGCCGTCTGATTCAATGACGAATCCCTCGCGTCCTGCCGGCAGCGGAGCGAAGAGTTTCTGCCAATCGGCGTCGGTGTACCCCAGTTTCTTCCAGGGTTCGGAGGAAGCCAGCATCCCCACGATGGCAGCACGGTCTTCCGGCCTGTACGCTCTGATCGCGTGGCTCATGGTAAACCCGCATGATTCATGACGGTTCGTTGCGAAATCGTGTAGTCGCGTTGCGAGACGGGCACGCGGAGCCGCGAGGGAGGGAGGCATACGCCACGCAGTATGTTGACCGACCGAACGGCGAGCCTGCCCGCTTGGCCGCTGGAATTCGTGGCCAAGCTTGTCGCAGCAGCGAATCCATGATTGCAGCAGAAGCGTTCATGGATCATGCGGGTTACGGCCCTGCGGGACGCACGATAGCAGCTCCGTCACAGTGACCGGCTTGAGTCCCTGTTTTGGAAAGAACTCCTGTGTGAGCGTCTCCACGACCTCGCGGGTGTGCTTCCCTTTGCCGTTCGCGTGAAACACGATCATGCCGCCTCCGCGAGTGGATGCGGTCAGGTGCGTCAGCATCTTGTCTGTCGGGAGCGACGGATCGGGATCGCCCGATACGACGTTCCAGAGAATGAACTGCAAGCCAAGCTTCCTGACGATCTCGACCGTCACATCGTTGAATTCGCCGTAGGGCGGACGGAATAACGGCGCGGTCAGTCCGTAGCGTGTTTTCACACGATCCACGGCAGTGATAATTTCCGCCCGCTGAGCTTCTTCATCCAGTGTCGCCAGATGAGCATGAACCTGCCCGTGCGTACCCATTTCAAAGAAAGGGACCGACAATAGTTTTTTCATTTCAGGATCGTGTTTGTTGATCCAGCGGCCGGAGGCGAAGAAGGTGGCGGGGATCCTGTGCTCGATCAGGTAGTCGATGAGTTCGGCGTCGTAGCCGGTTCCCTGCCGTACGGGGCAGAGATCGAACGTCAAGGCCACGGCCTGGCAACTCGGCGCCCCGCTCCGGATGACTTGCGCAGCTCCATCCCCGGAGAACAGCATGAGGCTGAAGAGGCCGGTCATGACGGCAAGCGTGGCGTGCAACAGCCGAATGGACATACCGAGAGTATACCTATGCAGAAAGTAAAAAGTGAAAAGTTAATAGTGAAAGGTACAGAGTGAAGTCGGGAAACAAAAGCCTAATGGAGATACCTCGCTTTTTACCTTTTACTTTTCACTCACTTGTTGGAGTCGATGGACGACGGCTGCGCCATAGAGGAAGAGTGAAGCCGAATAGTAGACCCACAACAGGAACATCACGACGACGAGCAGCGACCCATACATCCGGTCGTAGTAGACGATCACGTCCTGCACATTGGTGCTGAAGAAATGCTTGGCAAGCTCCCACAGCAGGGCCAGCACCAGCCCGCCCCCTGCAGCCTGTTGCCACGTCGGGCGTTTTTGCGGCAGGTAGCGGTAGATGCACGTCACGGTCACGAGAATGAATGCGAACGGCAGGGCATAGCCCAGGAGAAACTGATTGGCGACGACGGCCATGACGTCGATGCCGCCCATCCGGGGCGCGTACGAGACGATCACATCCGAGACCTGGGTGATCACGTACGACACGATCATCAGCGCCAGCACGAAGCCCATCAACGCCACGGACATCAGGGTCGAGATGAGCGCATTTCTCGTGCGCGCCGTTCCGAACACGACGTTGACGGCATAGTCCACTTCATAGAAGACCAGCCCGCTGAACCAGAAGAAGGCGAGCAGCCCGATCCAGCCCACGATCTGCTCGTTCGCCACATGCCGCACCTCCTCGGCCAGCGTGGCGCCCAACCCCGGCAGGAATCCCTGGAAGAAGTTGATGAGAAACTGGAACCAGATGACGTCCCGGTTGACGAAAAAGCTGATGGCGTAGAGGAGCAGGCCGATCATCGGGAAAAATGAGAGCAGCGTGAAGAACGACAGGGAGGCCGCGAGGCTGAGACAGCCCAGACGCCGAAAGTCGGCGAACGCGCCGAACAGCGCCCGGACAAACGTCACAACGGTGGTCCAGAAGGCTTTCATGGGATGTTCTTCCGGCTGTGCCTGTGACCGTCGTCCTACTTCAAGACCAGGATGGCCTGGGTGGCGAACGACACGAGAGGGTTGGGATAGAGGCCGAAAACCAGCACGCCGGCGAATGCGCAGGCCAGCGCGACTGCCAGGACCGGCGAAGTCATGAGCCGGGACTCGACGCCCGCGGCTTCCGGCTCCTGCATGTACATGACCATCACGACGCGCAGGTAGTAATAGGCCGAGACGGCGGCGAACAGCACGCCCACGACCGCGAGCCAGGCCAGATCGGCTTTCACTGCCGCCATGAACAGATAAAACTTGCCGATGAATCCGGCGGTCGGCGGGATGCCGGCCAGGGACGCCATGAAGGCCAGCATCAGGAAGGCAGCCACTGGTTGCCGTTTAGCCAGCCCCGCATAGTCTTTGATCTCGTCGCCCTCGACGCCGCCTTTCCTGAGCATCGCGATCACGGCGAAGGCGCCGAGAGTCATAAAGGCATAGATGGTCAGATAGAGCATGACGCTGGAGAGGCCGAACGCCTGCGCGGCCCGGTCCGCCGGCACGTAGCCGGAAACCACGACGCCGATGAGCGCGTAGCCGGCGTTGGCGATGCTCGAGTAGGCGAGCATCCGCTTGATGTTGGTCTGCACGATGGCGACGACGTTGCCGAGAGCCAGCGTGGCGAGGCAGAGGATCAGGAACAGCACGTACCAGTTGGCTTTCAATCCGCCCAGACCCTCCAGGAACACGCGCAGGAACGCGGCGAAGCTGGCGGCCTTCGAGGCGACGGCCATGAAGGCCGTCACCGATGTCGGGGAGCCTTCGTACACGTCCGGCGTCCACATGTGGAACGGCACGGCGGCGATTTTGAATCCGAAGCCGACAATCAGCAGGATCATGGCGAGGGTCAGCATCGGATCGTCCAGGCCGCGGGTCGTGACGGCCACGGCGATGGCCGAGAGGCGGGTACTGCCGGATGCGCCGTAGAGCAGGGAGATGCCGTAGAGCATCATGCCGGACGAGAAGGCGCCGAGGACAAAATATTTTGCCGCAGCTTCGAGCGAGCGGGCCTCGAACCGCTTGAAACCGGCCAGCACGTAGAGCGACAGCGACATCAGCTCCATGCCGAGGTAGATGGTGAGCAGGTCGGCGGCCGAGACCATGACCATCATGCCGACGAGCGAGAGCAGGATGAAGCCGTAATACTCGCCCAGGTTGAGCCGCTCGGCTTTCAAATAGGCGAGGGACAAGAGAATGGTAAAGCCGGTGACGCCGTAGAGCAGCAGCTTCCAGAAGCCGGCGAAGGGATCGAGAATGACCAGATTGCTGAAGGCCGAAACCGATGTGTCCATCCGCGAGACGGTGAGGTATGCGCAGGCGGCCAGCGCGGCCACGCTGAACCATGCCAGCCAGTCCTTGCGCGACGGGGGTGTGAGCGGGTCAAGGGCAAACACGAGACAGGCCGCGCCGATCACGATCAGTTCGGGAAGGATGGCGACGAGGTCGGACAAGGGAAGAGTCATGGTCCGACCTCGCGGGTTTGAGGTTCGAGGCTAGAGGCGAGGGGCGATGGGCTATGGGTCGGACTTTCTTCCCTATCGCCTATTGCCTCGTGCCTATTGCCTCGCGTCTGCGCGACTTCAAGCTCTTCCGTATCCACGTGCTCGATGAGAGCGTTCACGCTTGCATGCATTTTCATGAGCAGCGGGTTCGGGAAAAATCCGATCCAGAACACCAGGACGACGAGCGGCGTCATGGTGATCATCTCGCGCAGGTTCAGATCATGGAGGTGTGATGCATGGGCGGCGTTCGGGACGCCGAAAGCCACGCGCTGCAGCATCCAGAGGAGATAGGCGGCGGCTAAAATAATGCCCAGCGACGCGACTGCGGCGATCCACTTGCTCCAGAAGAACGTACCGACGAGCACGAGAAATTCGCCGACGAAGCTGTTCGTGCCGGGCAGTCCAAGAGACGAGAGTGTGAAGATGACGAGGACCGTCGCGTAGCGCGGCATGGGATTGGCCAGCCCCGTGTTGTCGGTGATCATGCGGCTGTGCGTACGCTCGTAAATCGCGCCGACGCAGAGGAACAGCGCGCCGGTCGTGATGCCGTGGTTCACCATTTGCAGGATGGCGCCTTCGATGCCCTGCGCGTTGAGCACGAAGATGCCGAGTGTGACGAAGCCCATGTGGCTCACGCTGGAATAGGCGATGAGTTTTTTGAGATCGGCCTGCGCCAGCGCCATGTACGCGCCATAAATGATGGCGATCAGCGAGAGCGTCACCATGATCGGCGTGAAGGCGGCGGTGGCGTCCGGCAGCATCGGCAGCGAGAACCGCAGGAAACCGTAGGCGCCCATCTTGAGCAGCACGCTGGCCAGGAGCACGCTGCCTGCCGTCGGCGCCTCGACGTGGGCGTCCGGCAGCCAGGTATGGAACGGCCACATCGGCACCTTGACGGCGAAGGCGGCAAAGAAGGCCCAGAACAGCCAGTTCTGCAGGGCCGGCGCGTATTCGACCCGGCTCAGCAGGAGAATGTCGAACGTCTGCCCGCCCTGGAAAAACAGCACGAGGATCGCGACCAGCAGCAGCACGCTGCAGGCGGTTCGGCCCGCCCCAGACCCCGATGAGCAGGTACATCGGGATCAGCATCGCTTCCCAGAAAATATAGAACAGCACGAAGTCCAGCGCGACGAAGACGCCCAGCATGGCGGTTTCCATGATCAGGAGGACGGCCATGAATTCCTTGACGCGGGTTTCGATGGCACGCCAGGAGCAGAGGATGCAGAAGGGCGTGAGGAACGTCGTCAGCAGCAGCAGCGGGAGGCTGATGCCGTCCACGCCGACGCTGTAGGTGATCGGGGGCGATATCATCCAGGCGACATGTTCGACAAACTGCATGCGGGACGTGGCAGGATCGAACAGGGACCAGAGCGGCAGCGACAGGACGAGATCAAAGATCGACACGGCCAGCGCGATCCATCGGATCGTGTGGTGGGCCGTCTTATTGACAAGCATCAACAGCAGCGCGCCGGCCAGCGGCAGGAACACGATGGTCGTGAGCCAGGGGAAGCCGCCGGTCTGGAGAATGACGTCACTCATTTCGCTTCGCTCCGGGCTAGAGGCAATAGGCAAAACAGGCTATAGGCTATGGGTGATTGGCAATGGGCAAGACTGACCCCTGGGATGTTCCTTCGTTTCATCGCATCTCTACCCATAGCCTATCGCCTATTACCCATCGCCTGCTCCTAGAAGAGGAGGTACACGCCTAAGATCACAACCGCGCCGAGCGTCATGCCGAGCGCGTAATGCTGCGTCTGCCCGCTCTGGAACAGCCGCATCAACCAGCCCGACCAGGCGACGGCGCGGGCCACGCCGTTCACGGCGCCGTCGATGACCGCCACGTCCACCCGCCGCCATAACTGATCGGCCAGTGCGAAGGTCGGACGGACCACCGTGCGGTCGTAGGCCTCGTCCACGAACCATTTATTCAGGGACAGGCGATAGAGCCGCTGCCACTGCTGTGCGAAACGATCCGGCAGGCCGGGCGATTTCACGTACACATAATAGGCAGCGGCGATGCCGGTGAGCCCCATGAACGTCGCCACGATCATGATGATGGTGGCGGCCGGGCCGTGATGCACGCCGACTTCATGCGCAGCCGGGCCGGGCAGTGCCGGCGCGAGAAATTCGAAGATGCCGAAATAGCCGGCCGCCACCGACAGCATTGCCAGCACGATCAGCGGGACGGTGACCGTTGGAGAGGGCTCATGAATGTCGTGTGTGGCGCCGTGCCCCTGTCCATGGCTGTGCCCGTGAGTCCCACCGCGATTGGTGCCCCAGAACGTCACGAACACGAGACGGAAACTGTAAAACGCCGTCATGAGCGCGGTCAGCAGGCCGAACACCGTGAGAACCTGTCCCAACGATCCGGACGACCAGGCGGAGACGAGCAGCTCGTCTTTGCTGAAGAACCCGGCGGTCAGCGGGAAGCCGGCCAGCGCCAGCGAGCCGATGACGAAGGTCCAGTAGGTGACGGGCAGTTTGTCCTTGAGGCCGCCCATGTGGCGCATGTCCTGCTCGTGGTGCAGCGCGATGATCACCGAGCCGCAACCGAGGAACAGCAGCGCCTTGAACGCGCCGTGCGTCAGGAGATGATAGATCCCGGCCGCGTAGGCGCCCAGGCCGCAGGCCATCATCATGTAGCCGAGCTGGCTGACGGTCGAGTAGGCGACGACGCGCTTGATGTCGGTCTGTGTCAGCGCGATCGTGGCTCCCAGCACCATCGTCAAGGCACCGGTGACGGCCACGACGTCCATGGCCATCGGCGACAGGTTGTAGAGCGGATGGAGCCGCGCGACCATGAACACGCCGGCGGTCACCATCGTGGCGGCGTGGATCAAGGCCGAGATCGGCGTCGGGCCTTCCATCGCGTCCGGCAGCCAGACGTGCAGCGGCACCTGTGCCGACTTGCCGACCGCGCCGGTGAACAAGAGCAGGCATATCAGGGTCAGGGTGGACACTTCCCACGTTCCGCCAAAGGGGCGCAGAAGGTTTATCGTTTCGCCGGCGAAGTCGGCGGCCTGCGCGAAGACGTGCCGGTATTCCAGCGAGCCGAAGCTGTACCAGACGAGCAGCAGGCCGAGCATGAATCCGAAATCGCCGACGCGGTTGACGACGAAGGCCTTGGTCGCCGCGGCGCAGGCCGATGGCCGTTCGTACCAGTGGCCGATGAGCAGATAGGAACAGAGGCCGACGGCTTCCCAGAAGACGAACAGTTGCAGGAAATTGTCCGCCATCACCAGCATCAGCATGGAGAAGGTGAAGAGCGCGATGTAGGCGAAGAACCGCGCGTACCCCTTCTCGCCCTGCATGTAGCCGATCGTGTAGATGTGGACGAGCGAGCTGACGGTGGTGACGAGAATCAGCATTGCGACGGTGAGGCGGTCGATCGAAATACCGAGGCTGATGCGCAGGTCGCCGGATGTGAGCCAGGTATAGAGCGGCATCGTCGTCTGGTGCCCGCCCGCCACTTGCAGGAACGCCAGCACCGACAGGATGAGCGACACCACCACAGCCGGCACGGCGACCAGGTGCGCCTTGTCCTTGATCCAGTGGCCGAACAGGCCCAGGATCAAAAACGCGGCGAAGGGAAGCAGTGGAATCAGCGTATATTCCATGCCATTACCACTTCATCAACTGGAACTCATCCACGTTGATGCTCGACTTGCTGCGGTAGAGGGCAATGATGATCGCCAGGCCGACCGCGACCTCCGCGGCCGCGACCGTCAGCGCGAAGAACACGAAGACCTGCCCCGCGACGTTGTGAAAATGGTTCGAGAAGGCGACGAAGT
>JAIBHQ010000051.1 GCA_020028595.1 Nitrospirota bacterium | reverse complement strand
GTTATAGGAGTGTTTCCAAGAAGGTAGTGTTGAGTGCTCAGTGCTGCGTCCTGAGTAAAGGATTCCGTTCGATACCTCAGCACTCAGGACTCATCGCTCAGCACTGAAGTCTATCGGCCGGCTGGTTGGATCTCGTAGCCTGCGGCTTGCCAGGCATTCATGCTGCCGCCGACGTTGTAGACGTGTTTATAACCGAGGTCGGCCAGGGTTTCCGCGGCGATATTGCTGCGATGGCCGGACTGGCAGTACACGACGATGTGATCGTCGGATTTCGCGCCGATCTCGTGGTGGCGGGTCTTCATTTGGGAGAATTCGATATTGCGGTCCGTGCCCGGGATGACGCCGCCGGCATGTTCCTGGGGCGAGCGGACGTCGACCAGGAAGAAACCTTTCGTGAGATGGTCCGGAGCCTTTTCGAGCGTGGCTTTCAACTTTTGCACGGAGATGACATACGAATGATACGCCGACACCTGCTGGCTGCCACCGACGATCAACGTGATGCCGAGAGCGAGGCTTGCGAGGAGTCTTGTGGGAGTCATGGCCGCGCCTCCAGTGGTTTGCGCAAGGATTGTTGTTCTTATGATACGGGCGGCCTGAACGGCTGGTCAAGGGCAGCGGTTCTGCTTATGGTCCTGCTGGCCGGCTGTTCCGAGGGCGTGAAATTTGTTCAGGAAACGGACACCGGCGGGGTCGTCGTCTATCCATATAAAGGGGATAATGCTCTCGTTTCAACGTTCCGTGGCGATGCGCTGGGCATGATGCAGAAGAAGTGTCCGAAAGGCTATACCGTGTTGAAGGAGGGGCAAACGACGGGTTTGCGGCGGATTCACGACAACGTGGGCGGTTCCGAGGCGATCGAACCCAAACGCTGGGCGATCAAATTTCAGTGCAAGTAACGGTAAAAGGTGAAAAGTGAGAAGTGAAAAGTAAGAAGTTAAAAAAACGACTCAGGACGAGACCAAACTGTTCACTTTTTACCTTTCACTTTTCACTGGCGACAGCCATCAGGTCCTTGATCGTAAGCAGGCTGATGAGCGTCACGCCCAGGTCTTCCACCTTCTTGCGTCCGTCCTGTTCCTGCCGATCCACAATCACCAGCGCGTGGGACACGGTGAGCCCCGCATCGCGAGCGGCCTGTATGGCTTTCATCACCGATCCGCCGCTGGTCAGCACGTCGTCCACCACCACGGCCCGGTCGCCGGCCTGCGCCGCGCCTTCGATCAGTTTTCCCGTGCCGTGATCCTTGGCCTGTTTGCGCACAACGAACGTCCGCCAATTTTTCCCGGTTCGATGGGCCTGATCTGATATGGCCGTTGCAATCGAGATGGCCCCGATTTCCAGCCCGCCGATGCAATCAACCGGAAGGTCTTTCATGGCGTCGGAGGCCAGTTGGGCGACCAGTGCGCGGGGGCCCGGATGGGCCATCAGCACCCGGCAATCCACATAAAATGGGCTGGTGGCGCCGGAGGCCAGCTTAAAGCCCTTGCTCTTGTCCCACTTAAAGGATTGAGTTGCGAGAAACGCTTTGGCGAGATCGTTTTTGGCTGTCATGTGAGGGGCAGTATAATCATGAAAGTGGGTTCAAGTCACCCCTGTTTTGATCCATTCTTCCCTTGACCCGTCAGATCAACCGCAGTAGCGTATCTGCGTTGTACATGACAACGAGAAACGGCAACCTGTTATTCCCAACGAAAGGAGCCATCATGTTTGCGAGAGCATTTCTCATCAGTCTGATCACGGCAGCAGCGGCTGTCCCGGTCTATGCCCAGACGGATACGCCGAAAGTTGACGCCCGCCAGGAGCGCCAGCAGGAGCGCATCGACCAGGGCGTCGCAAGCGGCGAGCTGAACCAGCGTGAAGCCGGCAGGTTGCAGAAGGAACAGGACCGCATTGCCGGCCATGAGGAAAAGGCGAAAGCGGACGGCGTGGTCACAAAGCAGGAGCGGCGGAAACTGAATCGCGAGCAGGACCGCGCCAGCCGCCACATCAAGCGCGAGAAGCACGACCGGCAGAAGGCGCACTAAGCACGGCGCGGATTTTCCATGAAGCCCGGCGGCCGTGCAGTCTTAGGGCTTTTCGCCCTGCTTGCGATCGGTGAGGTCGACGAGAGTTCCGAGGATGCCGATGGGCCGGTCCAGGGGGTCGCGCAGCACGGTCTTGTGAAGTAACACATGCCGCCGCGACCCGCCGGCCGCGACGACGTCCGTTTCGTAGGCGTGCACCCCGCCGCGCTGCAGGAGTTCGAGGTCCTGGCGCGCATGTTCCTCCGCGGACTCCTGCGACACGATGTGGAAGGCGGTCTTGCCGGCAAAACCGGCCTTCGAGACGCCGAAAAACTTCGCCATGGCCTCGTTACATCCCTGGTACACGCCGTCGAGTCCCTTGTAGAAGACCGGGTTCGGGATGGCGTCGATCAACTGTTGCAGGAAGAAGGACCGGTCCCTGAGTTGATCCGTGGTCTGCGTGTGTCCATTGATTTCCGTCTTGAGGAGCCGGTTGATCTGTCGCAGGTCGTCCGCCTTCACGGTCAGCGCCGCCAACAATTCCCTGTTTTCGAGCCGCAGCTTGATCGACGAGACGATCGTGGAGTGGATGAGGTGCGCAACGTTCAGCAGGACGAACAGGAAAATCAGCAGCAGGGTGCCCATCATCAGATAGTGCGAGGTGCCTTCCAGGAAAAACCGCGCGCTAAGCGGCAGGAGCGCCGGCAGGGCGAAAAGGGCGAACGCCCAGCGGAGCGGCGCCAGCACCGCCGTGGCCCCGGCGACGGTGCCGCCGAGAATGAAGCTCAGGGCAAGTTGATGGACGGTCGCCTCCCGTGGAAACAGCCAGAAACCCGCCGCCCCCCACACCAGGCCGCTTGCCGCCGCAGTGGCCAGGTACCACTGGTCCCAACTGGCGATTCGGAGAAGATATGGGCGAAGAGGACCGGTGTGAGCATGAGCCTGTTCAGGCTGTGACAGGCGCTGGTAGAAGCGGGTGAGCGCGAGGCGGGAGACTTGAAGAAGGCACATGGCTCCGAGCCATTCCTGCAATGCGGCGTGAGAGATGACGTCCCACAGGAGGAACGTCAGGATCGCGGCATTCACCGCATTGGCCATCGCGGCGGTGGGCGCTCCCTCGTAGAGCATCCTCACCTGCTCGGCACGGACTTCCGTTTCGCCCTGCCTGGCCCGTGAGATCGCGTCCTTCATGCCTGTCCGCTTCCTACTCCTATCTAGGCATATTGTAAACCGGGAGGACTGCGGTTGAAACATTGAAATGGAAGATCGTTCATGGTTGACTCGCGAGGCGGTACCGGCGAGTATAAGACGGTACCGGATGGGACGAGGAATAATGGCTGACAAGTCTGGCGCGATTCTGGTGGTGGATGACGAGCCGGAGATGCGGGCACTGCTGCGCGACGAACTATCCGAACTCGGCTACCGTGTCGTCGCCGTGGCCAACGGGCGCGAGGCGCTCAAGAAACTCGGCGAGGAGGAGTACGCCGTCGTGCTGACGGACCTCCGCATGCAGGGGATGCAGGGGCTGGAGCTGCTGAACGAGGTGAAGCAGGGCTATCCGGGGACCAATGTGATCATCATGACCGCGTTCGGCTCGGTCGAGTCGGCCATCGAGGCGATGAAACACGGGGCCTATGACTATGTCACCAAGCCGATCAAGAACGAGGAAATGGCCCTGGTGGTGGAGAAGGCGGTTCGGGACGCCCTGTTGCGCCGGGAAGTCCAGCAACTCCGCCGCGCCGTCAGGGAGGACTACAGCTTTCATCAAATCCTGGGGAAGAGCAAACCCATGCGGGAGGTGTTCGACCTCATCCGGCGCGTGGCGGACAGCCAGACCAACGTGCTCATCACCGGCGAAAGCGGGACCGGCAAGGAGTTGGCGGCCAAGGCGATTCATTTCAACAGCGATCGGCGGAGCGGCCCCTTTGTACCCGTGAATTGCGCGGCCATTCCTGAAATGCTGCTCGAGAGCGAGCTGTTCGGCCACATGAAGGGGGCGTTCACCGACGCCAAAGGGGACAAACGGGGGCTGTTCGAGGAAGCGCATGGCGGGACGCTCTTTCTGGACGAAATCAGCGAGTTGCCGGTCATGCTGCAGGCCAAGCTGCTGCGTGCCATTCAGGAAAAAGAGATCCGGCGGGTCGGTTCGACCAAATCGATCGCGGTGGATGTCCGGATCATCGCCGCGACCAACCTGTCGCTGACCGATGAAGTGAAAGCCAAGCGGTTTCGCGAAGATCTCTATTACCGTCTGAACGTGATCGAAATTCGCATGCCGCCGCTGCGCGAGCGCCGCGAGGATATTCTCCTTCTGGTGGACGCGTTTTTGAAGAAATGCGCCGAGGCGGGCAGGAAAGCGGTGAAGGGCATCGCCGAATCCGCGCTGGCGCTGCTCGTGGACTATCCCTGGCCCGGCAATGTGCGGGAACTGGAAAACGTGATCGAGCGGGCGGTGACGCTGACGCGCGGCGAGAAGGTGACGTCGGAAGACCTGCCGCCGGCCATTCACGGCTCGCGCGGAGACAGGAAAGTGATCGACGACGCGGCCGACCGGACCCTGCCGCTCGATGAAGTCGAAAAAGAATACATCCTCCGCATTCTCGACAAGACCGGCGGGAACAAGTATCAGGCGGCGCAGATTCTCGGCATCGACCGGAAGACGCTCTACCGCAAGCTCGGCGAGATCGATGGCAAGATTCATCACGAAGGCTAGTCATTCCTTTCGCTCATTCATGCATGTAGCATTGCCGGCGTGATGTCATCCCTCAACAGGCAGGTCTCTCTGCTGTACGGCGGTCTGTTCCTGCTGACCGTCATTATTTTCGTCTTCGATCTGCTGACTCCAATCGGAGTGGCGGTGTCGATCCTCTATATCATCCCATTGCTGCTGACGTTTCTCTCCCCGCGCGAACGAGATCCAGTCTACTTCTGTCTCATCGCCACCGGCCTCATCTGGATTGATTTGCTTCTGAAGCCGCCGGGGCTGACGATCCGCTACGGCGTGTTCAATCGTATCCTGGGCATGCTGGTCCTGTGGGGTGTTGCGCTGGGGTTGATCCACTACAAACGGACCCGGCAAGGACTCGTGAGCGCTGAAGCCGCGCGTGAGCAGGCCGTGTCCGCGAAAGATGCGGCGGTCGAAGCCCGCGCACTCTCGGATGTGGCCACGTTGGGCGCGGTTGCCGGGCAGCGACAGCTGGAGAAACAACTGACGACCAAGGAGTTGCAGCTCAGCAGCATGATCCGGTCGGCGATGGACGCCATCATCACCATGGACGCGGAGCAGCAGGTGGTGCAGTTCAACGAGGCGGCCGAGAAAATGTTTCACTGCTCCGCCGAAGACGCCATCGGCCAACCCATCGGCCGGTTCATTCCCCAGCGGTTTCGCGACGCCCATCATGAGCACGTCAGAGCATTTGGCCGGTCCGGCTCGACCAGCCGCAGGATGGGGACATTGGGGACCATCACGGGCCTCCGTGCCGATGGAGAGGAGTTTCCGGCCGAAGCGTCGATCTCGCAGATCGTCGCGGACGGGACGAAATACTTTACCGTGATCCTCCGCGATACTTCCGAGCGTCAGCACATCGAGCAGCGATTACGCCAGACTGAACGGCTGGCCGAGATGGGCACGCTGGCCGCCGGCATGGCCCACGAGATCGGCACGCCGATGAACGTGATCCTGGGCCGCGCCGAGCAACTGATGCGAAAGAGCCAGGAGGACACGACAAAGAAGAGCCTCGGGGTGATTGTCGCGCAGGTCGAGCGCATTACGAAGATCATGAATCAGCTGCTGACCTTCGCGCGAAGGAAACCGAGCGAGCGGCGCCGGGTGAATCTTGGCCAGACGCTGGACGATTGCCTGGAGGTCCTGCAGGAGCGCATCCGGCGGATGCGTATCAAGATCGAGAGCAACTACGAGACGACGCTGCACCCTGTCCATGTCCTTGCCGACCCGGACCAGATGAGCCAGGTCTTTCTGAATCTCTTGATCAATGCGATTCATGCCATGCCGGACGGAGGCACGCTTCGCATTTCGCTGGAACGGATCAATAGCCATGTGAAGGCTATCGTGGCTGACACGGGACACGGCATTCCCAAGGAAGACCTGCCGAAAATCTTCGCGCCTTTCTTCACCACCAAGGAAGTCGGGCAGGGAACCGGGCTTGGCCTGACCGTCGTGCATGGGATTATTCAGGAGCATGGCGGTTCGATCGAGGTTGAGAGCGAGCCGGGCCAGGGCACCACCTTCACGGTCACGCTTCCGGCTAGCAAATCGTAACAAAGCTTTCAGCTATCAGCGTTCAGCGATCAGCCTTGGGCCGTTTTCTGGTTTTGGGGGTTTATTTCGTTTGTCTTGTTTGAACCAGAAAAACCAGACAAACCAAACGAACCACCCGAACACAAAGCCGGCAGCTGATGGCTGTCTGCTATTTCCACTGGGGTATCTTGCGCCGGGGCCTCCTTCCTCAGGTGTGGCTTTTGGCGTCACCTCACCGGGCCTATTCTCGAAAACCTCTGAAAATAAGCCGCTCGTGGAGTCCCGGATGCCGGTCGCGTTCAGCACGGCAGTTGCATAAGCCACTGTTCAGTTGGATGTTCAACAGGGTGGTGATCTGTGGCGACAGGAGTGCAACAGGTGTTGCTGGTG
>JAIBHQ010000002.1 GCA_020028595.1 Nitrospirota bacterium | reverse complement strand
TTGAAGGGCCTGGGCGTACCGAGTCTCAAGCACAGCCGGCGCGCCGGCGATCAGATCATCAGGGTCAAGGTTGAAATTCCCACCAAACTGACGGCTAAGCAAGAGGACATTCTGGCCGAATTCGCCAAGGAAAGCGGGATGTCCCTGGATAAGGATGGTGACGGGTTTTTTGAAAAGATGAGAGACTACTTCGAGTAACCGCGCAAGAGCCGTGACGAGTGACGGGTGACCCGTGACAGGCAGGACACGCATTCCGGCTTTGCATCGGACTCGTCACTCGTTACGCACCACGTGTCACTAACTTCCATGCCCGTCTTCTTCATCACGGCCGATCAGATCCAAAACGGAACTGTGACGATTGCGGGCGATCTCCTGAATCATCTTCGCGCCAGCCTGCGCGTTCACGCCGGCGAGCGGATCTGGGCCGGCGACGAGCACCGGCGGCGCTACCTCATCGAGATCGCGCACATGGACCGCCGGATCATGCGCGGCAATGTCGTCGAGCAGCGCACCGGAGCTGCACCGTCGACCTCACCTATTCTGATCGGGCAAGCCATCCTGAAGGGCGAGCGGATGGACTGGGCCATCCAAAAAACCACGGAACTTGGCGCCGCAGCCATTATCCCCCTGGTGACCGAGCACACGGTTGTCCGGCCGAAGCAGGCGCGTGTCAATGCGCAGCGGGTGCGCTGGCAACGGATTGCCCTCGAGGCGTCGCAGCAGTCTGAGCGGTGGGATGTGCCGACTGTCGGCACGCCCTGCACCGCCATGGAGTTCTTTTCAACCCCTCATCTGGCGACGCTTAAATTGATTTTGAGCGAACGGGAAACCGGGCAGAGTCTTCGTTCGGTTCCTCTTCCCTCCTCCCCGGAAGACACAATCGCGCTGGCGATCGGCCCTGAAGGCGGGTGGCGGAATGAGGAATTGGCCCAGGCCTGCGCGAACAATTTTATTTCTGTCACGCTGGGCACAAGAATTTTGCGTGGCGAGACCGCCGCACTGGCTGCCTTAAGCGTGCTGCAAAGCAGATTGGGGGAATTGGGATGAATCGAGACGCCGCCAGCCATCAGCGTTCAGCCGTCAGCTTCCGGAAAATTCAGAGCTGAGAGCTGATCGCTGAAAGCTGATAGCTATTGCGTTGCGGTAATTTGCAGAATCGTGCCCTGCTCGCCGGCCGCCCACCCCTGCGCGGGATTGGAAAACGAGAGTCCATAAAGCGTCGTTTTTGTCACCTGGGTGGTCACTTCATTCCAACTGAATCCCGCATCCACCGTTCTGAAAATCGTTCCCCGCTCGCCGACGATCCACCCCGCTTGAGGACTGGAGAACCGGACTCGCAACAGATCCGCGGGCCGCGTACAGGTCCTGACGCAGACCATCGCGCGATCGATCCATTGCTGCCCGCCATCCGTCGTTTGATACAGCGCGCCGGCGTTGCCGACCGCCCATCCCGCATTGACATCGGTGAAAAAGACGTCGAAAAACGTTGCGGCATTGTCGGTCTCGTGCGACCGCCAGGTCGTTCCCCCGTCGGCCGTCACTAGGATCGTACCTAATGCGCCGACCGCGCCGCCATGCGCCGGATCCACGAAATGCACGGCATACAGGATGGCATTGCTGCCGCTGACTTGATCATCCCAATGCGCGCCTCCGTCGGTCGTGTGCAGAATCGTCCCGCTCGCGCCCACGGTCCATCCGACGGACGCCGTCAGAAAAAAGACGCCGAACAGAGCCGACTGCGTGCCGCTTTGTTGCGCGCTCCATTTCTCTCCACCATCTGACGAATGGAGGATGACCCCGTTTGCTCCGACGGCCCACCCCTGCTGCCGGTCGGCGAACGACACGCCGGTGAGCAGCGCGGTCGTCCCGCTCGGAACGGCTTTCCACCGTTTGCCCCCGTCGCTGGTTTTGAGAATCGTCCCGCCGGTTCCCACCGCCCACCCGAGCGCGGCGTCACGAACATGGACGCCCATCAGATTGGCGGAAGTCCCGCTCTTTTGGATGGTGGTCGCCACGCGAGGCGCCGGCGCATCAGCTGCCAGGACGGCGCCGGTCGCCATACAGCAGGACACAATCGCCGCCACGATGCATTGCAAGCCTGCGCGCGTGAGGATGAAGGCGATTGGTGTCACGGAACGGTGTTGGCTTCCGGCCTGGTGTCCGTAAACATGCTCTGGTTCGGCAAGCCACGCGCCAGAATCGTGAACGTCCCCGCTTCGGCCGTCACCCACTGTTTGGTGGTGCAACAGGAGCCGTCAGGCTTCACGTCCCACGACCCGCGCCGGACAAGCAGCGGCCCGGTGGCGAGGTCCGTATTGAACTCGTTCTTTTTCCCGATGCCGAAGAGATGCCGTCTCGGCACCCGCACTTGAATTTCCGTATCCGACCACGACACGATGACACCGGCCTGGTTATTGAACAGCACTTCGGTGCGGGCGACATTTTCGCCGAATTCATACGGCACCGAGTCATGTCCCGCTTCGTTCAGGCCCGGCTGTGTCTGCTCCGCGGTTTTGAGAAATGTCCCGAACCCGGACCCTTTAATCGTCACAATTTCATCCAGCCCGGCTGAGGTCGGCGTGTAGGAAGCCACGGTGGGCGCGCTCACCGTGAAGCGGCCGGCCTCCGTCGTGATCAAGCCGCGTTCGGCGCAGCAGGAACCGTCCGCTTTGGGCTTCGTGCCGCCCCGCTTGACCACCACCGGCCCGCTCTTCGCGCTGAACGGCACCCAGACGTCGATTTTATCATCATGCCAGCGATAAACGACCGCCGGCACGCCGCCGATTTCGACCACGTTTTCCCCTCTGTTGAAGTCCGTGAAGGAAAACGGAGTCGACCCGCTCTCGGAGTAGAACCCAAAATTCTCACCGGTGATCCGCAACAACGTTCCGATCGGCCCGCTCGACACCGACAAGCCGGTGGCTTTCGGCGTCGGAACCGAAAACGTGCCCACCGTCCGCCGCGTGTCCCCCTTCTTGAACACCAGCGGACCGCTGGTTGCGTCCAGGGGCACATGCGCGACCACGAGCACGTCCGTCCACTGGGCAATGGCGCCAGGATGGCCGTTGAACAACAGTTGGTCGCCGGGCGCCTTGACGCCAAATCCCTGGCCGAAGAGCACGACTTTCGTGCCGATCGGCCCGCTGAGCGGATCAGCGCGAATCGCCGGAATGACCGTGAGCGGAGCCGGATTGCTCAGGCTGTACTCCACCTGCGCGCAGCACGACCCGTCCGGCAGGGGATCGGAAGACGCCAGCCGCACGACCACGTGACCGGAGACGGCGGTACCAGGCACTTCGACTTCGATCTTGTCGTCACGCCAGCGGCGGATTTTGGTCGTGGCGCCGCCGATCACGACGTCGTTGACGCCGAACATGGTATTGGGATCGCGCGATCCGGCCGTGGTGCCGAAATGCTCCCCTACGACCTGCAGCACACCCCCCGGCTCGACCTCGGCCGGAGAAACCGATCGAATGGTCGGCCGCTGCGCGGTAAACGTGCCGGCCATGATCGTCTTTTTGCCGCTGACCACCGTGACCGGTCCGCTGGTCGCTCGCAACGGAACTTTTACCGCGATGAGTTCGGAGTCCCACTGCTGCACCAGCGCCGGCAGCCCATTGAAGAACACGCGGTTGTCGTGGGTCGATTTAAAAGACCCGAATCCCTTTCCTGATATAACGACGGTGGCGCCGGGCGGTGCGGCCTGGGGCGACAGGCCGATCTCAGCCAACGCCGGCGACGCCAGGCCGACCAGTAAACACCCCATCCACGCGAATACCGTCACTTGCATGCGCACTGCTCCCTGTTCAATCCGTTTGGACATGTCCTGCATGGCGATTTTTCTGGCGCGACAGGAGGCACAACGAGGTAATCGCAGGCGTGTCGCGAAACGAAGAAATCGTGCCGGACTATAACAAGCGTCTCTTTCCACTGTCAATTTGCCACGGGATAGAGGCGCGTCCCATGGATAGGCGCCTAGGCCTTGACCTGCACGATCAACTCAATTTCAATCGGCGCATTGAGCGGTAACTCGGCCGCCCCAAGCGCCACGCGCGCGTGCTGGCCGGCCTCGCCGAATATCTTCACCAGCAGATCGGAGGCCCCATTAATGACCGCCGGATGCTGGACAAATCCATCGGCGGACGCCACATGACCGGTCAGGCGCACGATTTTTTTGACCCGGTCGAGCGTGCCTAATTCATGGCGAACGATCGCCAGCGCATTCAGCAGCGTCACTCGAGCGGCCTCATATCCCTGCTCCACCGTCAACTCCCGCCCGAGTTTCCCCTCGAAGGCCAGCTTGCCGTCACGAAACGGAATCACCCCGCTCAGAAACAACAAGTCGCCGGCAAGCACCGCCGGAATGTAAGTCGCCACCGGTTTGGGGGGAGCCGGCAGGGTGAGGCCTAGTTCGATTAACTTGTGCTCAAACGACATCGCATAACCACGCAAGCAGTGATGCGTGATGAGTTATGGGTAACGGCACCGGCGATCCCCTTCTCCCACGCATAACTCATCACTCATTACACGTTACTTCCCGTTACCCCTGCATCACCACATGCAGAAAGCTTTCACCCCACGCAAGGCGCTTGACCCCCAAGCCCTCCGCGATCGTCTGGCCAAGGTCGGAAAAGCTTTTCCGCGTTCCCAGATTCACACCTTTCGCCACACGAGGGCCATACACCAGGAGCGGCACATACTCACGCGTATGGTCGGTCCCCGGCATGGTCGGATCGTTGCCGTGATCGGCTGTAATGCAGAGCAGATCGTCCTGCTGCATCCCGCCGATGATATCCGGCAGCCGCGCATCGAACGCCTGCAACGCCCGTGCGAATCCTGCCGCATCGTTCCGATGCCCATAGAGCATGTCGAACTCGATCAGATTCGAAAAAATCAGCCCGCGCGGGATGGACCTCAGAACCCTCGAAGTTTCTTCCAGCGTCGCCGTATCGTTTTTGGCCGGCACGGCGCGCGTGAGCCCGCGTCCTTTGAAGAGATCCTCGATTTTCCCGATCCCGATCACCGGGTAGCCGCCGGCCTTGAGCGAGTCGAGCAACGTCCGGGCCGGCGGTTCGACGGAAAAATCCCGCCGCCCATCCGTCCGTGTGAACGCGCCGGGCTCGCCGGTAAACGGCCGCGCTATGACTCGCGCCACCTGGTGAGGCGGAGCCAGCAGTTTCCTTGCCGTCCGGCACATACCGTACAATTCCTCGACCGGGATCACTCGCTCGTGCGCGGCAATCTGGAAGACGCTATCGGCGCTGGTATAGACGATCGGTGACCCGGTTTGGAGATGTTGCACGCCCATCTCCCCGATGATGGTCGTTCCTGAGGCGGCGTAATTGCCCAGCGTTTTTCGTCCGACCGCCTGCTGAAACGATTCGATGACGTCCAAAGGGAAGCCGTTCGGATATGTCGGAAAGGGTTTCTCCAGCACGACGCCCATCATTTCCCAATGGCCGGTCGTCGAATCTTTCCCCTTGGACAACGCAGCCATCCTCCCAAAACAGCCGTCCGGCTGCGCCGTGCGGCGGACTCCGGCGAGCGCTCCCAAATGGCCGAGCCCCAGGGCCTCCAGGTTCGGAAGGCGAAGCCCGCCGGCCGCTTCCGCCACGTGCGCGAGCGTGTGCGCCCCCTCGTCGCCGTAGGCCGCCGCATCGGGTTGCGCCCCAACGCCGACTCCGTCAAGAACGATAAGAATGACCCGGTTGACCATGCCCGTCCGTTTACGACCGTGGGACTTGAGAAGGCTTAACACCGAAGGCAGGCATGCTCATGGCGGTGCTTTCCATCTTGAGACGCTCGCTGGCGGCGGTGATCAACTGCTCGTTGGCGACAATTTCGTAAAACACCTGTCCGTTCTCCTTCCCGCCGCTATCTGATTGCCGGTCGAAGAAACGAATCCGCCCCTCGCGCACGACCAGCCGGTGCATCGTGCCTTTCGTGTCGGGAAACCGGCCGGCATAAAAGGTGACCGGTTCCGGGGTTCCCACCACCGGCATCTCGAAGCTTTGCAGCGCGATTTCCAGCTTCAATTTCTCAAAGCCGGCGGCATCGAGTTCGATTCCGTTCACGTTGTACCGCAACTCGACCTCGCCCTTTTCCCCGCGCAAGGGATCGCCTTCTGGAATTTCATAGACCTCGACATTGAGCTGCGTCGCCGCGCGCCCTCCCGGCTGGCTGCGCTGCTTGCGCAACATCCAGGAACAGGAGGACGTTCTGTCGGCCTTGCCGATGGCGGAGGAAATCATGATCGGCGTTTCACCGTCAAACAGATAGGCCGGCGCTTCCGCGCTGTAGACCAATCCAATGCCCAGCTCCAACTCAGGCAGGCCGGCTTTCCGGCAGGCAACGTTTTGCAACTGCACGACGTCCAACAGCCGCCTGGCCAGGCCGCAGGCGCGCGCAACGCTCATGTGCTGCTCCGACGCCTCCGCATATTCCATGATGGACAGGATGACGGCGTCCCCCTCGATGAACACCTTGCCCGCCCCGTAGGTCTCCAACAGCGCATTGATCGGCGTAAAGAAATTCAGGCTGAAATGCGACGCCGGATTGAGCCCCTGCTTGCGCAGCGCCGCCGTGATGGTCGTGGACCCCCGCACGTCGGCCTTGAGAATCATATGGCCGATGACCGTCCTGGAAACCGCGCCTTCCTCCTTCGCCGCCAGAAATTCGTTCAGCGTATTGTTGGCTTTCGACAGCTTGAGGTGGTTCGGATCCTCCAGTAACTGAATCTGCGCCATGGCCTTCTGCATGAGGTGGTAGCTGCGAAGATCCCGCCGCAACGTCAGAAAGTCCCGCAGGAACCGCACCAGACACGCGCGGCTTTCCTTGCCGCCGATCCGGCCCACGCGCGCTGCCGACTCGTCCAGCAGCTCATAAGTCTCGGCGCAGTCGGCGGACGAAAACTTCTCCTTGATCCTCTGTCTGATCTCGCTCCGGCTGGCAGGGGTGGACAGATACTGATGAAATTGCTGCGCCGTCACGACGCCGACCAGATTTTTGAACGTGGCGGCCGCTTCATAGGACGCCACGATCGACGGTGTCATCCCGCTGTCATCCACTTGCGATTCAACTGCCCGCAGCAGCCGGCGCTGGAATTTATGCTGGGCCTTCCAGGCAGACGCGGCTTGCTGGTCGTTGGCCTTCTGTGCAGCCGCAAGCTTCTGCTGCGACTGCCCGGCGTCGAACAGGACATCCGAGTTGGCCGGCACGTCCGCCCACGCGTAGCTTTCCTGCGCATAAGCCATCTGCGCCTGTCCCAACACGGCTGTCGCGTCCCGGATCTTTTCTTCCAGCGCCGCCACCTGGGAGTCGAACTGCCCTGTCTTGGTGGCACTCTGAGTCCACCCCCGTTTCTTCTTGATCCGGTTTTGCTCGGCAATCAAAGCATCGCGATCCTGTGTCGCACGGGCGAGCGTCTGCTCCACCGCCGTCACCGGTGTGCGCCGCCAGAACAGATACAGCAGAAAACGATCCAGCTGGGCGAACGAGTACAACTGGTCTGGTCCCTGCGTCACCAGGACGTAATGTTTCATGAGCAGCTCGTCGTCCATGGGACTCTCGCCGAACAGCAGCGGATTGATCAGCACGTGCTCGGGCAACGTCCACCGGTCGCCATGCAGTGACTGGCGTAAATCGCCCAGCGGGCCGGCCTCGGCCTTGCGGATCTGTTCCAACACCTGGCTGCTCACCGTGTAGTGCAACTTGGCCCGGTTCCGCGTGAACCAGACCGTTTGGTCGGCGACGGCCTGCCGATCGGCGTCCGTGGTCGTGGTCGCCGCTTTGCGCAGCCGCTGTTTAGCCTGCTCCAATGCGACTTGCATGTAATTAAGCACGAACTTCAATGCCGCGGCTTGCGCCAGCTCGACCAGCGGCATTGCGCTCTGCTGCTTGGCGCGATGAATCGCCGCCTGGATCATCTGGCCGTAGGCGCTCTTGAACTCCTCCACATCCGGAGATTTCGCGCCGCCCTGCCCGCGCCAGAGCTGATACTCCAGAAGGCCGTAGACGAGACGCACCGCCGCGTTCGTAAACGCGGGGCTCAACCGCACGTCCACGTGTACGTTGTCGATGCCCCGCGTGAATTTCTCGAGATCGAGATTGACGGGAGTTCCCGCCTGGAGAGGAATACCCGTATCGGCAGGCGAGATGCGTCCCCTCAGAAGAACGAGGAACCGCCGAAAGATTTTTGCCAGCAGTCTGATCATGCCGATGGTCGAACGGCCTTTACCACCCGGTGCCGCTGGTATTTATCCACAGCTCGGTTATGCTCTGCAAGCGTTGATGAAAATTGGTGCGTACCGTCATTCCGGGAGACAAAGTAGAGGTGCTTGGTGGGGGCCGGGTACAGGGCGGCCCTGAGGGCCCCCAGGCCGGGGTTGGCGATCGGTCCGGGCGGAAGGCCCCGGACACGGTAGGTATTGTAGGGACTTTTAGAGTCGAGATCTTTCTTCCTCAGGTTTCCATCGAAATAGTCCAGCCCGTAAATAACCGTTGGGTCGCTTTGCAGCGGAATGCCGAGCCTCAGCCGGTTATGAAACACGGCCGAGATCAATTCCCGCTCCTCCGCCGAACCGGTTTCCTTCTCAATGACCGAGGCCAGGGTCAGCACTTGATGCGGGGTCATGTGAATCTCCTGGGCCCGCTGACGCAGTTCCGGTGTAAAGACGTGCCAGAGGCCTTCGACCATCTCTTTCACTATCTCTTTCGGTTTCGTCCGCCGCGCAAACTTGTAGGTATTCGGAAAGAGATACCCCTCCAGGCTTGCCGCCTCGATGGCGAGGGACTGGATGAAGTCCCGGTCATGCGCCAACCCGATCAGCGCTTCCGGATCGGCGAGGCCCTGCTGCGCAAACACCTGCGCCAACTCGACGACGGTGTAGCCTTCAGGAATCGTCACCTGATACAGCACGACGTGCCCGTTCAGGAACTCGGTCAGCATTTCGCTCGGCCGCATCCCCGCGTGCACGGCATATTCCCCTACTTTGATGTGGCGGTCTGCCGCCATGAGCTTGCCCAGCAGCAGGAAGGCCATCTGGCTTCGGATGAGCTGCTCGCGTTCGAGCCGGGCCGCCAACTGGCGGAGGGTCATGCCTTCGGGGACTTCGATGATCGTGGGTTGAATCGGGCGGGCGAAATCAGAGGTCGGCACCGCCGGGCTGAACAGCCACTGGATGCTGACATACGCGACAAGGGCGCCCAGCGCCGCGGCGATGAGCAACCAGGGTATGCGTCCGCGCATCATGCGTCGTCGGAGGTCCGATGATCGCCGGAGAGTGGAGCGGAGGAGAGATGCTCCAGATAACTCTTCAGCAACAAGGCCGCCGCCACGCGATCCACCACGCCTTTGCGTTTTTTCCGGCTCACGTCGGCCTCGATCAGCATCTGCTCCGCGGCTTTCGTCGTCAGCCGTTCATCCCACGCCACGACAGGAACCTCGACAGCTGCCTGCAGCGCTTCCAGAAACTGCTGCACGCTCTGCGCAGCCGGCCCCATGCGGCCATTGAGTTGAATCGGCATGCCGATCACGATTTCCCGAACTTCGTGGCGGCGGACCAATTCGTTGATGTGCGCGATATCGACATTCAACGATTTCCGCTCGAAGGTCTCCAACGGTTGCGCCGTCCAGCCCAGCTCGTCGCTGAGCGCGACGCCGATGCGCTTTGTGCCGGGGTCCAACGCGAGGATGCGCGTGGCTGCCATCGCTACTTCCCCGTTGACTGCTCGACGAGGGCAAAAATCTTCTCTAGTGCCATCGCGAGTCCTTCCGGATTCTTCCCCCCGGCTTGCGCCATCTCCGGACGGCCCCCGCCGGTGCCGCCGACCGCCGCTGCCATGTCCTTGATCAATTCGCCAGCCTTGAGTTGCCCGGTCAAATCCTTCGTCACGACCACCAGCAAGGAGACCTTGTCGTCCTTGACGCCGCCGAGAGCGACGACGCCGCTTTTCAGCTTATCGCGGATCTCATCGGCCAGGGTGCGCAGTTCGCCTCCCTCCATGCCGTCCACGCGCTGGGCATGGACCTGAATGCCCTTGACCGTGCGCACGGTGGCTTCGTCCTTGGCACCGCTCGCCAACTTGAGCTTCACCTGCTCCAGCTCGCGCTCCTTGTCTTTCAACTGGGACAGCAGGCGCTTGGTCTTGGCAACCAACTCGGATGGGGCAACTTTAAGGAGTTCAGAAAGTTCTTTAACTTCATGCTCGAGTTGCTTGATTTGCATAAAGGCGCCGCTGCCTGTTACGCACTCGATCCGCCGCACGCCGGCTGCCACGCCGGTTTCAGAAACCAGGCGAAAAACGCCGATCTCGCCGGTTTGCCGGCAGTGGGTCCCCCCGCACAGCTCCCGGCTGAATGTATCCACGCTCACCACGCGCACCTGGTCCCCGTACTTGTCTCCGAAAAAGGCCAGCGCGCCGGCGGCAACCGCTTCCTGCACCCCCATCACGTCGGTCCTGACCGCCTGATTCTTCCGGATCTGCTCATTGACCAGGGACTCGATGTCGTCGGTGTCCCGCGATGAGAGCGGGCGGAAGTGCGCAAAGTCGAACCGCAGCCGGTTGGGCGCCACCAGCGAGCCGTACTGCTTCACGTGCGGGCCGAGCAATTCGCGCAGAGCTGCATGCACGAGGTGAGTCGCCGTATGGTTTCGCGCCGCATCGTGCCGTGTCGTCGCATTGACCGATGCCCGCACCGTTTCTCCCGTGCCGATCCGGCCAACGGCAACCCGGCCCTTGTGCACGACGACGGTCGGAGCCGGGCGCGTGGTGTCCTTGATGTCTATGCGACCCTCCGGTCCGGTCAGTACGCCCTGGTCGCCGGCCTGACCGCCGCCTTCCGCGTAGAACGGCGTCACGTCCAGAACCAGTTCGATCTCATCGCCTTCCGCCGCTTCACGCACCACCCGATCGCCTTTGAGCATGGCCTGCACCACGGCCTCGGCGTCCAACTGGTCATAACCGACGAACTTGGGCGCGCGTACGGTCTTCGCCACCTCCACCACGCCGGGTTTCGCCGCCGCCACTTCAAAGGCCGTCGCCTTGCGGGCGCGCTCGCGCTGTTCATCGAGCGCGCGCTGGAAACCCGCCTCATCCACCGCCATCCCCTGCTCGCGGCAGGCTTCCGCAATCAAATCCATCGGAAATCCATACGTGTCATAGAGCTTGAATGCTTGATCTCCGGCCAGCACTTTGTGCGACGAGCTTCTTGCCTTTGCCACCATGTCGTTGAGAATCGGCAGCCCCTGATCGAGCGTCGCGATGAACCGCTCCTCTTCGCCCTGCGTCACTTCAGCCACCGTCGCCGCCGCTTGCCGGAGCTCCGGATAGGCCTTGCCCATCTGCTCGACCACGGCGCCGGTGAGGCCGCCCATGAACGACTCCGAAACGCCGAGCAAACGCCCGTGCCGGGCTGCACGACGCAGGATGCGCCGCAGGACGTACCCGCGGCCTTCGTTGGACGGCAGGATGCCGTCCGTGATCATGAACGTGATCGCCCGCAAATGATCGGCGATCACGCGCATGGAACGGTCCGCGATGTCCTGTTCTCCATAACGACGACCGGCCCGCATGCCGATGGCCGCCAGCAACGGCTTGAACAAATCGCTGTCGTAATTGCTGTGGACGCCCTGCGCCACGGCGGCCAGCCGCTCGAGTCCCATCCCCGTATCGATGCTCGGCTTCGGCAAGGGATTGAGCGTGCCCTTCGCATCGCGCTCGAACTGCATGAAGACGAGGTTCCAGATCTCGATCACCCGGTCGCCCTCGCCGTTCGGCGTGGCATCGCCCGGCACGGACGGCCCCTGATCGTAATGGATTTCCGAGCAGGGCCCGCAGGGGCCCGTGTCGGCCATTTGCCAGAAGTTGTCCTTTTCGTCACACCGCACGATGCGGGACACCGGCACCCCGATCTTCTCCCACAATTTGAACGCTTCATCATCATCGCGGAACACCGTGATCCAGAGCCGGTCCTTGGGCAACCCGACGGTCCTGGTCAGATAGTCCCATCCGTAAAAAATGGCGTCGGATTTGAAATAGTCGCCGAAGGAAAAATTGCCGAGCATTTCAAAGAAGGTATGGTGCCGGCGCGTGTAGCCGACGTTTTCCAGATCGTTGTGCTTGCCGCCGGCCCGCAGGCACTTCTGCGCCGTGACCGCCCGTTTGTACGGGCGCTTCTCTTCGCCCAAAAAGACCCGCTTGAACTGATTCATGCCGGCATTGGTGAACAGAATGGTCGGGTCCGCCTGGGGAATCAGCGGCGCGCTGGGCACGGCATGATGCTCGTGCCCCTGGAAATATCGGATGAAGCCCTGCCGAAGCGATTCTGCCGTCTGACTCATAGTGATTCACTCACGCCGAACAGCTCCTCCACTATGCTCTCGTCAAATCCATATCGCCGCAACAAACCCGCGCCTCGCCGGCGATCCCCGGCCGCCGCCCGTCCCAACCGTTGCATGAGCAGCGCCCGGGCCTGCGTCCGCTGGGTCGTATTGCCATAGGCCTGCCGCATGGCCTTCACAACAGTCGCCCGCTCGAACCCTTTGGCAAGCAGCTCCGCTTCTAATCGAGCCTGACCCATCGGACACCTGGCCAGCCTGGCGCGCGCCCACCGCGCGGCATAGGCGTCGTCATTCAGATAGCCCTGTTCGCGAAATCGTGAGAGGAGCGACCGGATGCGGACGGCTGAGGCGCCGGCACGACTGAGGCAGGCTGCAACTTGCGCTTCGGTTCGCTCCCGTCTCGCCAGATAGCGAACGGCGGCCAGTTCATATCCATCAGTCGCGGAACGTGGCGACGTCGTGCGGACAGGCATGTGCGCACTCAATGCTGAATGATGCGTGCTGAATGATGAATTGACCATTCCCTATTCATCGTTCAGCCTTCATCGTTCGTCGCCTACGCCCCTTTTCCCGCGTGAGACCGTTTGTCGTCGGGACGCTTCTCCTCCGTCTTGCTCTCAGCCCGCTTCTCCGGTCCCCGCGCGGGCATGCCGGCCAGCTCACGCAGCTTGGCTTCGATCTCGCGGGCGACGGGAGGGTTGGCCTCCAGATAATCACGTACCGCCTCCCGTCCCTGCCCCAGGCGCTCGCCTTTATACGAATACCAGGCGCCTGACTTCTCCATCACTTTCCGCTCGACGCCGAGGTCTACCAGTTCGCCGGCTTTCGAGATGCCTCTTGCAAAGAGGATGTCGAACTCCGCCTGTTTGAACGGCGGCGCCATCTTGTTCTTGACGACTTTTACGCGCACCCGGTTGCCGGTCACATCATTGCCATCTTTGATCGATTCGATGCGACGGATGTCGAGCCGCACAGAGGAATAGAACTTGAGCGCGTTGCCGCCGGTCGTCGTTTCCGGATTGCCGAACATAATGCCGAGTTTCATGCGGATCTGATTGATGAAGATCACGGTCGTATGCGACTTGGCGATTGCCGCCGTCAGCTTGCGGAGCGCCTGCGACATCAGCCGTGCCTGCAAGCCCATGTGCGCATCGCCCATTTCGCCTTCGATTTCTGCTCGCGGCACCAGCGCCGCCACCGAGTCGATCACGACCAGATCGATGGCGCCGCTCCGAACCAGCGTCTCGGTGATCTCCAACGCCTGCTCGCCGGTATCCGGCTGTGACACGAGCAAGTCGTCCGCATTGACACCCAGTTTCGCGGCATAGGTCAGATCCAGCGCGTGCTCGGCATCCACAAAGGCCGCCGTGCCGCCGGTTTTTTGCACTTCGGCGATGGCGTGCAGGGTCAGCGTCGTTTTTCCGGATGATTCCGGCCCGAAGATCTCCACCACGCGGCCGCGGGGAAGCCCGCCGACGCCGAGCGCGAGGTCCAATCCCAGCGATCCCGTCGAAATGGCGGGCACGTTCGCCGGCACCTCGGCCGTACCCAGCCGCATAATGGCGCCCTTGCCGTACTGTTTTTCGATTTGCGCCAGCGCCAGATCCAGCGCCCGCTTCTTCTCGTCCTTTTCGGCCATCGGTCCCCCCTTAATCAGCTTCAGACTGCTAATCAACTTCAGACTGTGCCCATTATACTCAACTGCTTTCGCAGGCGCTACGCTTCTTTCAGCGGAACGGCGCAGAGACGCGTATAGACCGACCCGGACCGCTGCAAGTCGCTTTTCATCAGCGACACAGCCGCCACCGTCAGCGCCCCCAGTTTCGTGTCTTGTGCCAGCATGTTCTCATCCGACAAGGCCCGTCCGACATCGCGCGATCGCTCTTTGATTCTGGCCAGCGTCAGGTGCGGATTGAACGGCTTCGCCTCCGGCGCAAAACCGATCGCGCCCAGCGCAGTCTCAATGTCGGCCGCCAACCGCTTCAGCGCGTCAACGTGAACCGTCAGACCGGCCCACAGGACACGCGGTGCACGGGCATCGGGAAAGACGCCCAGCCCCTCAACGCCCACCGTGAACCGGCCATGCCCGCCGGCGACGCGGGCCAGCGCAGCCCGAACGTCAGGCACACGGTCTTCCGGAATGTCGCCAATAAATTTCAACGTCTGGTGAATCGATTCAGGCCTGACCCATTGGATGCGGACATCGGAACCGGCCGCTTGCTCAAGCCGGCTTCGAAGCGTCGCCTGAACCTGCGCCAGCGCCTGACGCAAAGGCGCCTCCAGTTCGACTGCCACAAAGGTCCGGATCATGTCTTATTTGGATTGCGCCACCGGCAACCATTGCCGCAATAAATTGAGAGCCGCCTGCGATGCACGCAGTTTAATGGTGTCTCGAGGACCATGAAAGCGAAATTCCTTCGCCAGCGCGCCCATCCCCTTGGCATCGAACCCGACATAGACCAGACCGATGGGCTTCTGCGCCGTGCTGCCGCCGGGGCCTGCAATCCCGGTCACGCTGAGGCCCACGTCTGTCTTGCTGCGCTCGCGGACTCCCCGCGCCATGGCCGCCGCGACTTCCGGGCTGACCGCGCCATGCCGCGTAAGAACGACCTTCGGCACATCCAGCAACTCTATCTTCGCTTCATTGCTGTAGCAGACGAGGACGCGGTCCAGATACGTCGAGCTGCCGGGCACCTGCGTGAGCCGGTGACCGATCAGACCCCCGGTGCAGGATTCCGCAACCGCGATCGTCATCTTGCGTGTCGTCAGGGCGCGACCGACGACTTCCTCCATCGTCGTCGTACCCTCGGCATACACCAGCCCGCCGAGATCCTGCTGCACGGCGTGCGTCGCCTGATCGAGTGCGGCGATTTCGGACGTCCCGCCGCAGGCGGTCAACGACACGGTCACCCCGAGCGGCGAGGCCAACAGGCCGAATCGGACTCCGCGACGCGGCGCGACCAACGGCCCCAACCGCGCATCCAGCTCGGCCTCCAGTATCCCGAAGGTATGGAGCACGCGGCGCTCGATCCGTGTCCGCGCGCGCGCCTGAATCGGCTCCGCCACGAACCGTGTCGCCTCCTTGGCAAACATCGCTTTCGCTTCCGCCGGCACACCGGGCAGCGCAATCAGCTGACAGCCTTTCCAGGAAAGGCAAAACCCGGGCGCCGAACCGACCGGATTGGCCAGCACGGCCGCGCTGGACGGAATAAATGCCTGCTTCATTTGGGCGGCGGTGGGCGTTCGGCCCCAGGCGGCCAGACGCTGCGTCATCCCTTTCACCGCGTCGGCATGCCGGCGCAACGGCCGGTTCGTCACACGCGCCACGGCTTCTCTCGTCAGGTCGTCCCCCGTCGGGCCGAGCCCGCCGGTCATCACCACGAGGTCGGCGCGTTGCGCCGCCACGCGAATGGCCGCCGCGATATCCGCTTCATCGTCCCCGACGACGGTTTTCCATCGCACCTCGATGCCGAGCGCCGCGAGTTCGTCCGTCAGAAACAGCGAATTGGTATCCAGCCGCCCGCCCAGCAGTAATTCCGATCCGATGGCAAGAATTTCCGCCCGTCGCATGTCCGCCTGACCTCACGCGAAGGATACGCCCACTGGTTTCGGAGCACGTAAAAGGAGCCGATAACAGATCATGCCATCCCTGTCAACGGCTTCTGACGGCCGGTTGACAACCTCCGCACCCTAGTGATAGAAACTCGTGGTCGCGCGTGACCGATATCTGACGCGCAGTCTCAAGGAGAACCACATGGGCGGCGAGCAAGCGCAACCTCCAAAACGCCAATACGTCAACTTCGCTTTTTACAAGGTCGATCCGGCCTGGCGGCGGCTTCCGGCCGATGAACGGAGCCGTGGCAAGCAGGAGTTCCTCCGCGTCATCGAGGAATACAGCGGGAAGGTTCTCGTCATCCCCTACACCCTGGTCGGCATCCGTGGTGAGGCCGACATGATGCTCTGGCGCATCAGCTACGAACTGGAACTATTCCAGGAAATGACCACCAAGCTGCTGGCGACCGGCCTCGGCAAGTACATCACGACCCCCTATTCGTATCTCTCGATGACCAAGCGGTCCATTTATGTGGATCATCACACGCACGAAGGCCAGGAGAGCAAGCGGCTGACCATCGTGCCCGGCAAATGCAAATACATCTTCGTGTACCCGTTCCTGAAAACGCGCGACTGGTTCCTGCTCACCAAAGCAGCCCGTCAGGGCATGATGGATGAGCACATTGAAATCGGCCACCGCTTCCCGTCGGTCAAACTGAACACAACCTATTCGTTCGGCTTGGACGATCAGGAGTGGGTCGTGGCGTTCGAATCCGATAAGCCGGAGGATTTCCTGGATCTGGTGATGGCCCTGCGGGAAACCGAAGGCAGCCGGTATACGCTCCGCGATACGCCGATCTTTACGTGCCTGCACAAGAGTCTCAAAGAGGTTCTCGACACGCTGGGCGGTTGAGCATCGCGCTTCCGCGCACGGTGCGGCACGAACTTCACTGAAGGCACCACCGATGAAATGCCCCAAATGCACCGGGCTCCTGATTCAGGAAGATATCCGCGAACAGAGCGGACGCTTCCAGGGCTGGCGGTGCATCCAGTGCGGATTTCGGTTGGATCATCTGATCGCCCAGAATCGCATCTCAACCCCTCCGGATCCGGCCGACGACGACACCGTCGGGACGTCGCCGCGCGCCGGCTCCACATCCCAACGACGAACCACAGGCCGAAACAAACGCGCCGCCAGCAAAGCCTGACCCCTCGTTCCGTTCTTCATGCCCGCTGACGTTCCTATTCCGGATGGCCTCCGCCGGCAGGCGGTTGCATGCTCCGCGTTGCTTCCAGGACTCGGCCAGGCCGTCCGCGGATACCGCGCGCACGCGGCCGGCATCGCCATCGTCACGGCGGGACTCCTGGGATGCGCGGCCCTCCTCGCGCAAACGAGTGGCGGCGGGGCCGCCGCGTTTTTTCTCATGTTGCTGGTGTTGCCATGGTGGGTTATCCAAAGCTACGGCGCGTCGCTTCCCGACCCGCTCGGCTGGAGACTCACCGTGCAGGCCGTCCGGGCGCATGGCCACGACATTCGATACCTGGGGGCGCTGTTCCTGCTGACCGCCGTCACGGATCTCTACATTATTCTGGCGCGCCCCGACTATGCCCTGACGGTTTTTTGCCTGAAACCCGGGGGCCTCTGGGGCATGCTGGCCAAGGCCCAATCGCCGACCTTGCACCTGTTGATCGGCTATGGCTTTCTGCGTCTGCGTCGATGGGGGCTGATGCTCTACCTGGCCTATGCCGCATTTGGC
>JAIBHQ010000050.1 GCA_020028595.1 Nitrospirota bacterium | reverse complement strand
GGCGCAGGGCAAGGAGCCGGCCGTGGTGGATCCAAACGGCTTGATCTACGTGCTGCATGAAGAAGAATCGGCGATCCGGGCCAACGACGACCTCAAGTATCCGCTGGTCGTCCGCGGCAACATCTACGATTGCGTGGACTGGACGCTGACCAGCGAATGGGACGACGACGATTACACGAACTTCCAGTCGTCCAAGATCAACACGCACTGGCATTTCCTGCAGTTCGACAACCAGTCGTCGGACGGCGTGATCACCGGCTTCTCCTACGAGCAGTCGGTCCGGCCGTTCACGATGCTGGAGAAGAAGAACAAGAAGGGCCTGCCGGCGCCGATGAACACGGTGCTGACGGGTGCAGTGAAGAAGGGGGCCAAGAGCATCACAGTCAAGAACGCGGCCCAGTTCCACCTGAACACGGAAATTCTGGTTGGGGCGGACAATGTGAAGGGCAACGAAGTCGCCCGGATCAAAGAGATCAACGGCAGCACGATTACGCTAACCAGGGGATTGCGGAACGACCACCCGGCGAACGATATCGTGACGGTGGAATTTGTCCGGCAGCGGTTCTGGGTGGATGCGGACGTGGGGACGGTGTTCTGGCACGACCATGCCTTCGGCGCGACCACGTGGCCGCACGGCGGGTTCGGGACCTTCATCGCCGAGCCGTTCGGGTCCACCTATCACGATCCGAAGACCGGCAAAGACATCCGGAGCGGTCCGGTGGCGGACATTCGCACCGTCGAGCCGGTGGGTCATGCGGTGAACGGCAGCTTCCGGGAGTTGTCGGTCATGGTCCACGACACGGTGCCGCATACGGTCAACATTGTGACGGCGGGGAATCCGCCCGGACAGCCGATCGAAGTGGCGCTGGAAGCGGGCAAGACCGTGTCCTTCATGATGCCGGAGAAAATCTACATGACGCCGATGCCGTTCTTGAACGGCGGCACGCATACGACCGGCAGCGGATTGAATTTCCGCGCGGGACCGATTGCGCAGCGGTTGGCGACGAATCCGGATAGCTCTAAGATCTTCGACAGCAAGGTCCATGGAGACCCGTACACGCCGTTACTGCGCGCCTACACGGGCGACACGATGGTGTTCCGGCTGCTGCATACGCTCATGAACGAGAGCATGGTCTGGACCATGTCGGGCCATACCTTCCTGAGCGAGCGCTATGCGGGCGATGCGAACCGCAAGAACTCGATCCACATCGGAATCGCCGAGCGGTATGACCTGGTCGTGCCGAAGGCGGGCGGGCCGCGCGCGCAGGCCGGCGACTACATTCACTTCAACGGGCGCTCCTCGAAATTCTCCGAAGGCGCCTGGGGCATTATCCGGGTGCACGATAAAGAGCAGCCGGATCTCCAGAAGTTGCCGGCGGGCTACAGCGGCCGGAACGAAATCCCCGGTGCCATGCCGGTCTGCCCGGCCGGTGCGCCGGTGAAGAGCTTCAACGTGGTGGCGATGGACTATCCGTCCATGAAATTCAACCCGAAGGCGCCGGATACCATCGAGGTGGACTTCGAGCGGAAGATCCAGATCACCAACCCCGACGCGAAGATTTTTGCGTTGGAGGAAGAAGCTTCCAAGGTGGCCACAGGGGCGCAGCCGATGCCGCTGACCCTGCGCGTCAACACAGGGGACTGCATCAAGGTCAATCTGAAAAACAAGATGAAGAACAGCCGGGCGTCGTTCTCGGCAATCTCGCTGGCGTTCGATCCCAAGGATTCGCTGGGCGCGAACGTCGGCAATAACGGCGGCGACCAGACGATCGCCCCGGGCGAGAGCCGCGCGTACACCTACTATGCCGATCCGTCGCTGGGCGAGATTTCCTCGCTGGTGTGGGATTGGGGGAACGTGATGACCAATCCGCGGAACGGGCTGTTCGGCGCCGTGATTATCGGGCCGAAGGGCGCGCAGTATCGCGATCCGAAGACAGGCGCGGATGTGTCCATGAAGAACGCCTGGGTGGCCGATGTGATCGTGGATCGGACTCTCCAGGGCTACGAGCATCGGACGAACTACCGCGATGCGGCTCTGTTCTTCCAGGACGAGGACAACATCATCGGCACCAGTTTCATGCCCTACGTGCAGAACGTGGCGGGCCTGACCGGCGTCAACTACCGGTCGGAGCCGTACAAGTTCCGCGAAGAGTCGGGCTGCTCGCTGGGCAAGATGTTCCAGCCGTGCAAGACCGACAAGCCGGAGGATCCGGTGACGCCGCTCATCGAGGCGCACGCGGGTGACCCGGTCCGGATCCACGTGTTCGGCGCGAACAACGAACAGAATCAGATGTTCAGCGTCGAGAAGCATGAGTGGCCGATCGAGCCCTTCATGCGGGGCGCGGATCAGATCAGCGTCGTGGAGTTCTCGGGATCAGAGACGATCGACGCATTCCTGCCGTCGGCGGGTGGTCCGTATCGGATGGCGGGCGATTACGTCTGGAGCAACCAGCGGTTGCCGTACTCCCAGTCCGGGCAGTGGGGCTATCTGCGGGTTCGCCCGGCCGGCGATCAGTCGCTCCTGCCGTTGAGCGGTGCAACGCCGGGCTCGAAACGCGCTGGAGTGGAGACTTCGACGCCGATCGTGCCGGTGTCGACGCGGTAAGACGGCTGACCTGGTTCAGTGCTGTGCTGTAGCATTAAGGGGGAGCCGCAAGGCTCCCCCTTTTGTTAAGTGCTGAGTGCAAAGTGCTGAGTTCCGAGGACCGGTCTCAGCACTCAAGACTCATCGCTCAGGACTTCATGTGGAAGAGGCTGGAAATATGAATGGAAGAACCACGATCGGAGCGGTACTGGCGGTGGCCATGATGCTGGTGTGTTCTGCGCCGGCACGGGCCTACGAAGAAATCACCGTGTCCGACGGCGGGATCATTTCCGGCAAGGTGACGATCACCGGCGGCAAGCCGGTCGCCAAGGGATTCAATCTCATCACGTTCCCGGACCCGGTCTATTGCGGGCGGATCTCGACCGGCACCGGCTGGCGCGTGCTGGATGAATTTGAGATTGCGCCGGACGGCGGGTTGAAGGATGTCGTGGTGTTCCTGGCAGAGGTCCAACGCGGCAAGTCCTTTGCGTTTTCTCCACCGACGATCGAAGCCCGCGACTGCCGGTTTCTGCCGTTCATGACGATCGTCAAGGATCGGAGCGACGTCGTGGTGATGAACATGGATCCGGTCATGCACGACATCCAGGCCTATGAGACGTCGCACCTCGGCCCGCGCGTGCTCTTCAATACGCCGCTGCCGATGAATGCCCACCACCGCCGCGAGGTCAGCGCAGACAGCCACGAGCATCTGGCCGGCGAGCCGGTGACGCAACCGATCCACATGACCAAGGGACGCCGCATCTTCGTGATGCAGTGCGGGTTTCATGCCTACATGGAAAGCTGGGGGATGGCGATCGACAATCCCTATTACGCGGTGACGGCAAAAGACGGGACGTTCTCAATCCCCGATGTGCCACCTGGCGAGTACACATTGGTCGCCTGGCATTCGCAGGTCCAAACCATGCAGGAGCAGAAGATTATTGTGAAGGCAAAAGGCACCGCGATCGCAGCGTTCGCTTTCAAGACGCCCACCGGCCGGCGCAGCGTGCATGAGATCATGGAGAATCCCCACTACGGCCCGGAGTCGTTGGGCAGGACCGTGGATATCCGTCCGACCCTTGAGTTGCAAAAGCCCTGACGATCAGGCATCCTCACGCATGTCCGCTTCTCGACATCGTGCCGCATTGTTCGGAGCTCTGTCGCTGCTGAGCATGGCGGCGATTGCTCCCGTGTCAGCCTACGAAGTGGTCGAAGTCGAGCACGGCGGCACCGTCACCGGCAAGGTGACGCTCGAAGGACAGCCGATGCCCACCTCGCAAGGTTTCAACCTCGTGACCTTCCCCGATCCGGAATACTGCGGGCGCATTTCCAACGGCAGCGGTTGGCGGCTGCTCCACGATTTTTCGATCGATCAGATGGGCGGACTCAAAGACGTCGTCGTCTCGCTGGAGGGTATCGAGAAGGGCCGGCCCTTCGACCTGTCGGTGCCCCGCGTCGAAGCCCGCGATTGCCGGTTCCAGCCCTTCGTCACGGTGGTCCGTAACGGCCATGCGGTGGAAGTCGTGAACATGGACCCGGTCATGCACGATATCCAGGCCTATGAGACATCGCTGCAGTTGGGGCCGCGCGTGCTCTTCAATTCGCCGTTGCCGATGAATGCCCATCACAAGCGCGGCGATCTCCATGCGACGCACCGGCACATGCCCGGTCCGTCCATGCTGGAGCCGGTCAATCTGCACAAAGGCCGCAAGCTGTTCGTCATGCAGTGCGGCTTTCATGCCTATATGCTCAGCTGGGGGCTGGCGGTCTCCAATCCCTATTACGCGATCACGGATGGCTCCGGTTCGTACACGATCGAGAATGTGCCGCCCGGCAGCTATCGGATGGTGGCGTGGCATCCGTATATCGGCACCATGTCGGAGGAGATTGTCGTGGTGAAAGCGGACGGCAAGGTCGAGGTCCATTTTTCCATGAAAGCCCCGGCCGGACGCCGCACCTCCCACCAGGTCGTGGAGAATCCCCGGTTCGGCCTGGAAGCGCTCGGCCATCCGCTGCACATTGAGCCGTTAGTTCAGCTCCAGCATTAGTCATTCGCCACCACGTGACCTTTCTTCACTCCTTTCCAACTCGGCTTCTCCTTCTGACTCTCGCGTGGGGTTTCTTTGTCCCCGGCGGCCCTGCGTCAGCTGCACAGCCAGCAGGGCCGGACGGTTTGAAGGAGGCGCAAGCCGCTTTTAACAAGCAGCAGTATGACCAGGCGCTGCAACTCCTCGAATCGTTGGAGAAAGGCGGCAAGGTTACTCCCGATGTCCGCCGGCTCAAGATCAAAGCCCTCGCGAAATCGGGCAAGCCGCTGGACGCGCTGGCCGAATATGACGCGCTTGTGCCATCCGGAAAATCAGATGACCGGCCGTTGCTGCGTGAGGTGTCATTCGGGTTCATCATCCCCTTGCTCAAGGATATGCGGGACCAGATGCGAGGCGCAGGGTATACCGCGCTCAAGGAAATCGACTCCGAGGAGACGGTCCCTTATTTCGAAGACGGGTTGAGCGACGGATCCGGAATGATACGCGCGCTCGTGGTAGAGGGATTGGGGCAACTGAAGGCGGGCCAGCGCTCGCCGCGGTTAAAACAAGCTCTGGAGGATCCTGCGGGACAAGTCCGTGCCAACGCGCTGAAAGGGTTAGCACGGACGGGCGATCCTGCCATCGTGTCCGTGGCGGAGAAATATCTCGGTGATGGGCAGCCTTCCGTGCGAGTGGCGGCTGCCGGTGCGCTGGCTCTGCTCAATCAACCGCAGGGATGGACCCGCCTGCGCGAGTCTGGGCAGTCCAACAATCCGGAGGAAAGCGGCGCCGCGCTTCGCACGCTAGGTCTCTTAAAAGACGCGAAATCATTCACGGCCTTGGAGACTGCCTTGGGTCACTCGCAGCCCTCTGTGAGGGCGGCGGCGGCGGCAGGCCTGGGAAATCTCGGTGAAAAAAAATCCGGGCCGGCCCTTGTGAAAGCGTTACATGATCCGATCCCGGTCGTCCGCGGGGCCGCCGTGATCAGTCTTGGGAAATTGCAATACCGCGACGCGCTTCCTGCATTGAAACAAAGCCTGAGCGATCAAAACCCGGGGGTCAGGGCGGATGCCGTCGAGGTGCTGTTGGAGTTCGGCGTGCCCTATGATGAGGTCGCAGGAGTGGTGCGCGAGTTGAAGAATGATAATAGTCCGCGCGTGCGGGATCGCGTGGCCAAATCGCTTGTCAAAGCACAGGGCAAATCCGTTCAGGACGCCATCGGTACGTTGCAGCTTCTTCTCCAGGATCCCTTGCCCCTGCCGAGAATGATGGCAGCCAGAGCGCTTGGTCACATTAAAAGCGAACAGACCGGCAGCCTTCTGAAACAGGCCTTGCATGACCAGGACGAGGCGGTGCGGGCCACGGCGGCCGGTGCCCTGATCCGCTGGTTGGATGGGAAGGCTGGAACCGGCAAGGGTGATCCGAACGAGGGATAGCAGGGGGGTGAAGAGGGTGCTTGACACCTCACCCGGCGTTGCAGTATAAAAAGCCGTTTCCAAACCGCGCAGGACGGCCCGCCGACAGGTTGAGTCACCCACACGGTTCGAGAAACGCGGTCTAAAGCCATAGTCGGTCAGTTTATCGCGATCCATTCACAAGGAGGCAGTGTCATGAAGAAGCAGGGTGTATTGTTTGTCGTTGTTATGGTGGCGGTGGCGTTTCTCGCCATGCCCCTCACCTCGTTTGCCGGCGGGACCATTTCAGGCAAGGTGACCTATGCCGGTAAGGCCGAGGAGAAGGATTTCTCCTTCGCCAAGTTCCCCAACCCGAAGTTCTGCCCGAAGATTCCGAAAAAGGAACTCTCCCAGGGCGACAAGCGGATCCTGAAGACCATCGAGGTCAATGGTGGTGGTCTCAAGGGCGCCGTGGTGGCAGTGGCCGACGTCGAGGACAAGGCGTTCGTCGACGGCTTCAAGGGCACCGAAGTCGTGGCCGAGTTCTGCGAGTTCCAGCCGTACACGGGCGTGGTGGTCAAGATGAAGAATTTCCACGTCGAGAACCATGACGCCGATCCGGACGATCCCAAGTCGGTGAAGGGCGTGCTGCATAA
>JAIBHQ010000049.1 GCA_020028595.1 Nitrospirota bacterium | reverse complement strand
TCAGCGGCGTCACGGCGGTCGCACTGCTGTTGTTCGTCGGGGCCATGGGAAAATCGGCGCAGTTTCCGCTGCATCTCTGGATGCCCGGCTCCCTCTACGCGCCGACCCCGGTCTCCGCGCTGATGCACGCCGGCCTCGTGAATGCCGGAGGGTTCCTCATCAACCGGCTGGCGCCTCTCTATGGGCAGAGCGAAACAGCCTTGCACGTCGTGTTTCTTGTCGGCGGCGTCACCGTGATATTCGGGGCCTGCATGATGCTGATCCAGAGCGATATCAAAAATACGCTGGGCTTCTCCACCATCGGCCAGATGGGCTACATGGTCATGGAATGCGGCCTGGGCGCCTTTGCGCTCGCGGTTTTCCATTTGATCGCACACGGGCTGTTCAAGGCCACCGCGTTCCTGAACTGCGGCAACGTGATCCACAAGGCCCGTCGAGATCCGGTGTGGCCTCACGCCGGCCACGTCGTGGAGGAACACGAATTGCCGCGTCTCACCTGGACCACCGGTCTCGTAACGACGCTGCTGCTGCCGCTGGTCATTCTTCTGGCGACCCACGGCGTGCTCCGCATCCCGTTGCTGGAGTCCCAGGGGACCGTGATCTTTCTGTTTTTCACTTGGGTGACGTCGTCGCAGGCCATTTTGACGCTCACCCGCCTGCGGGCGGTCGCCTCGTGGAAGGTCTCGGTAGCGATGCTGGCCACGCTGCTGTTCGTGGTCTTCACCTACTTGTTCGCGGTGGAAACCTTCACGCATTTCCTCTACCCGAATCCGGAGGACGTGGCGCGCTACTTCCGGACGGCGGCGCTGCCCGCCCGGCTGTTCGATGCCCTGGTCGGCGCCACCACGCTGCTGACGATCCTGACGTGGGTCTATCTCTATGCCCAGGCTCACGGGCGCACGATGTCCATGCCGGATTGGGTGGCGACGCCGCGAGACGGGCTGTACGTGCTGCTCATGAACCGGTTGTATGTGGACATGCTGTATGCAAAGCTTGGCCGTGGCGTGCTGCGTGTGGCCCACTGCGTGGACAAGGTTGCGCTCGGAAGGTTGCCGTGATGACGGATGGATCGCTCATCGCGCTGCTCGTCGCCGTTCCCTTCGCGGGCGCGGCGGCGGGTTTTGCGCTGTGGTCCAGACCGCAGGCGTTGAAGGCCTGGGCGCTTCTGGTTGCGTTCGCAAACTTCGCCGGGCTCGTGGCGATCGCCGAGGGGGCCTCCGGATCGGGCACGGTCCCGTTGTTTCTGCCGCTGTTCCCGCTGGTCGCGTTTCTGTCGCTCCTTGGCCAGCCGGCGCATCCGGACAACCGCTCGGCCTGGCTGCTGACCCTGGTGTTACTTGGATTAGGCCACGGTGCACTGTTTGGCGGGGAAGGTGTCGGACTCGCCCTGTTGGCGCTTCTTCTTGGTCTTGTTGGCGCGATGCTCTATCGGTATCGGAGCGTGTCGGGAACTGCGCCCTGGTGGGGGATCGGCACGTATGGTCTTGGCACGATCTGCGCGATCGTGGCGCTGATCGCCGTTCCGCCGGTTTCTTCGGTGGCGTTCCTCGTGAGCTGCGCGATCCTGTTGCCGCTGGTTCCCTTCCATGGGGGCTATGTTGCAGCCTTCAGGGGATTGCCGGGCAATCTTCCGGCATTTCTGGCGTTGCTGCTGCCGGGCCTCGGATTTTACGAGCTGCGCACTCTGATCCCGGGCCTGTCCGGGCCGGCCGTGTGGACAGTGACGATCTTGGCGATAGCGGGCATGCTGTATGGCATGCTCAAAGCGCTGGTCCAGTCGCGCGTACGATTGATCCTGGCCTACGCCGGCCTTTCGTTCCTCTCCATTCTATGGTGGTACATCGCGGTCACGAGGACGGCTCCTCCGCAGGCAGTCGTCTATCTCACCTCCGTCGGTCTGGTGACCAGCGGATTCCTGCTGGCCTGGTACGCGATCCAGGCCCGCTATGGCGATTTGGATCTGCGCGCGATTCGGGGGGTGGCCTATCTCATGCCCCGGTTTTCCATCCTGGTATTTCTGATGGCGCTGGCGGCCATCGGCCTGCCTCCCTTCGGCGTGTACTCCGGCTTCATGGGTTTGCTGCTGACGCCGGCGCTTCCGCTGTCCGGCGCGCTGGTCGTGATCATCGGCACGATGCTCGCCGCCTGCTGGTACTTTCTCGGTCTGACGCAACAGCTGCTCTTCGGCCCGCACCGGCCGGACCTGCGCTATGAAGACCTTTGTTTTACCGAGGCGGCGGCGCTGGTCATGATCGTCGTGCTGCTGATGGCGCTGGGCATCGTGCCGCCCCGTTTTCTGGAATCCAGCAAGCCGATGTCCCAGGCGCAGAGCAAGGAGTTCCTCGCATGGAATCGGTGACCATGTCGTCCTACAACGACACGCAACGCATGGAGCTTCGGGGGCTGATCCGCCTCTCGAGCGAAGTCATCGCCCAGTATTGGCCGATGCGGACCTTCGTGCACCACAATCCGCTGCACAGCCTCGAGTATCTGCCGTTCGACGAGACGGTGAAACGTGGCCTGCGGTTGCTGGGCGGCAACGGATACCTGTCCGGCGACCTCTATCGCGGCTACGTTCGCTCGGGCCGGATTCGCCTCGGCCATCTCGACAAGGCGCTGAAACCGCTGGTGCGCGACTGGCACGTCACGCTTGGAGGCCGCCGCGTCTCCCATGGGGACGTCCTGCGCGCCTGTCTGACGCACGGGCTCTGCGCATCTGTCGAGGAGCCGCTCGATGCCCTGATGGAGTGGCCGGACATCGAAGCTCTGGCCAGCCATCTGGCCACGACCGTGACGTATCCGGCTCTGGGCGAACGGGCGGTGAGAGCGGTGGGGGAGGATCAGGCTGCCCTGGGCCATACCCTCACGCTCTCGAACTGGTGCGACCGTGCGCTGGGGACCGGGATCGTCGACCAGGTCAACGGCGAGCTCATCAAATGGTGCGAGGCCTTTCTGGACGAAGGGCATGCGGCGTGGCCCATGCCCATGCGCGACAGGGATTTGTACGGAGCCTGGAAATCCCTCGCGCGATACGAATGGTCGCCCTGCGGCATTGCGGACAGCCGGGAAAAAATCGCGCAACTGCCCGATCATCCTGAAGACGCGGTGCTCGACAGCCTCGCCATCCTGGCAATTCCAGACACCCTTCGGCAGGACTACCTGTCGCTTCAACTCGCCGCGCTGCCCGGCTGGGCTGGATTCATCAAATGGCGGGCCGAGGAGCGGGACTATGCCTGGCAGCGGGCTCATCCCGTCGGCCTGGTCAAGTTTCTTGCCATCCGCCTGTGGTATGTGCGGGAATTGGTCCAGAAGGCCTGCCGGGCCTCGCTCGGCATCGATGGAAATTACGGCGCGGTCCTGTCCTATATGCAAAACCACTCCCGTGAATATTTCCTGAGGCGGGAACGGGTCGCCGGGCGTCTGCCGGCGACCTATGCCGAGCAGGTCGACCGGCTGTGCTACGGAGCCTCCGGCGGAGCGGGTGCGACGCGGGCCCCGCTCGATGGGTGGAGCATTCTGGCCGATCGTTATCAGGAGGAGTTCGGTCCGCGTCTGAAGGACGCCATGCGGCGCACCACCGCAAGGCGGTTGCGCGCGCTGGCGCAGGCTCTGGAGGTGGCGCCCTCCGTGCTGGTTAAGACGCCGCTGAGCGATCTCAAGGTGCTCGTGGAATGGATGGAGGCGTTTCCGGAATCGGACCATGGTCCGGTCTGGCTCAAGGCATTCGAGGCCGGCTATCAGGAGCAGCTGTTGGACTCGCTTGTCCGCGCCACCTCGACGACGCAGCCGGCCGATCCGAAAAGCGTGCCGTCCCCGCGCCCGCAATCGCAGTCGGTCTTTTGCATCGATGTACGATCGGAGCCGTTCCGGCGTCATCTGGAATCGACTGGCGCCAATGAGACCTATGGCTTCGCCGGGTTCTTTGCCGTCTTTATCCGGTACCGGGCCTGGGGCAAGGAGCACGACACCGAGCAATTTCCGGTGATCATGCGGGCGAAAAACGAGGTACGCGAGATTCCACGCAGTTATCGCGAGTACGTGGCCTCCAAGCATGAGTCCAGGGTCAAGCTGGTCCATGCAGGGCACACGCTCCTGCACGATCTGAAGGAAAACGTGGTGACGCCCTATGTCATGGTGGAGTCGCTGGGGTGGTTTTACAGCCTGCCCATCGTCGGCAAGACGATCCTGCCCGTCTTATATCGACGGTGGACGGCCTGGCTGCAGCGTCTGTTCGTGCCGGCCCTGTCCACCTGCCTGACCGTGGACAAGCTGATGCCTGCCGACATCGAGGAAGCGGTGGCTGACGAGCAGCGTGCGCTGGTGTGGAAGGCCCTGCATGAGCGGCTCGGCTTGCACGGGTCGCGGATCGAACCGGAATTTGTGGAAGCGCTTCGGCGGCGGGCGATGAATGGAGAGGGAGCGGTGGAGCCGACGCTGCTCGAGCTGGCCAGGCAGGCAGGCCTCCCGGCCGAGAAGCTGGACGCGTTTGTGGACGTCTTGCGGCGTCACTATCACATCGATCGACGCTGGGCCTCGGCGCAGAAAGAGCGCATCACACGGACCGGTTTCACGCTCGAGGAGCAGGTTCTCACGGTGGACACGGCGCTACGCATGATGGGGTTGACTCGTAACTTTGCGCGGCTTGTCCTATTCTGCGCGCACGGCAGCACGAGCGAGAATAACCCCTTTGAATCGGCGCTGGACTGCGGAGCCTGTGGAGGCAACGAAGGCCAGCCCAATGCGCGGGTGCTGGCCGGGATGGCGAACAAGCCCCAGGTCAGGGCCTGGCTGGCGAAGAAAGGCATCGAGATTCCCGCCGACACCCATTTCCTGGCTGGTCAGGTCGACACGACTACGGACGAGACACGTCTGCTCGATCTGGAGGATGTGCCGGCGACGCATGCAGGTGATGTCGCGCGGCTGCGTGAGCATCTGCGAGAGGCCGGGCGGCGAACCAGCCTGGAGCGCTGCGTCCGTCTTCCGGATGTGGCCGCCACGCTGGCGCCGGACCGGGCTGCGGTCCGGGTGCATGCACGCAGCACCGACTGGAGCCAGGTCCGTCCGGAGTGGGGTCTATCAGGGAACGCTGCCTTCATCATCGGCCGGCGTGAACTCACTAAAACGCTCAATCTGGACGGCCGCGTCTTTCTCCATTCCTATGACTATCGCGAGGATCCGACCGAGCGACTGCTCGAAGTGCTGATGACCGCGCCACAGGTCGTCGCGCAATGGATCAACATGGAGCATTATTTCTCGGTCGTAGATAACGAGGTGTATGGCGGGGGCAGCAAGGTGTACCATAATGTCGTGGGGCGGGTCGGCATCATGTCGGGTCCCTGGAGCGATCTGCGCCTCGGGCTGGCTTGGCAGACCATGATGAACGGCGACGTCCCGTACCATGAGCCCATGCGGCTGCTGACCATCATCGAGGCGCCGCGAGCGCGCATCGAGCGGCTGATTACGCGGCACGAAGCGCTGCGGCATTATTATCATCACGAGTGGGTGCATCTGATCGCGTTGGACCCGGTGGACGGAGGGTGGTACCGCTATCTGCCGTCGGGTACATGGAGCCCGGTCGCGCCCGCTCAGGTATAATGAGTTCGAGGCCGAGAAAAGGAGTTCAGACATGGGCGAATTGACCCTGCATCCAATGAAAGAAATTCGTGTGATCGTAGCAGGCGAGCACCGGCCGTTCGTGACGGAACTGCTGGATAAAATCCAGGCCAGCGGCTACACGATCATCGGCAACATTTCCGGGAAGGGCCACCATGGCTTGCATGAAGCCCATTTCATGTTCAGCGAGCAGGAAAGCCAGGTGATGATCCTGGCGGTGGTGCCGGCGGACAAGGTGGAGCCGATCCTGGCGGGGCTGCGGCCGTTGTTCGAACGGTACTCGGGCGTGATGTTCGTCTCCGACGTGGCCGTGAGTCGGCAGGAGTATTTCGGCAAGTAAGGATGCCGGTTCGTGACCCGTCGCGAGCACTTTTCCGCTCCCCCAAGTGATAGATGACAGACTGCGGCAGAGATCGCATAAGCCGTGCTTGTCTCAATCATCCTGTCCCTTTTTGGAGAATACAGAATGATGAAGAACCCCGGCATGGGTGCTGAAATAAAAATTTATAGAAGGATGCCAGGGAGGCTGAAATGAAAGAGCTATCGGATGTGCCGGTTGTGCTTGAGACACGCCTGGAAAGTCTGGGTTTCAGGCGGCGAGGCAAGGTTCGGGACATCTATGATCTGGGAGATAAGCTTCTGCTGGTGGCCACAGACCGGATCTCGGCCTTTGATGTTATTCTGCCGGATGGAATCCCAGGTAAGGGGTATGTGCTCACGCAAATGTCGAGGTTCTGGTTTAAGTGGCTCTGGACGACGGAAGACTTCATTCCCCACCACCTTATCACTTCGGAAGTAAATGAATTCCCCGATCCCTGTCTTCGTTACAAGGAGATCCTTTTGGGCAGGAGCATGCTGGTCCACAAGGTTAAACCGCTGCCGGTGGAATGCATTGTCCGGGGATATCTCTCAGGTTCCGCCTGGAAGGAGTATCGGGAGACCGGGAAGGTAAGCGGAGAATCTTTAACGACCGGCCTGAGAGAGTCTGATCGACTGCAGGAGCCCCTCTTTACCCCGTCTACCAAGGCCACCCAAGGGCATGATGTCAACATCTCCTTTGAGCAGATGAAGCAGATGATTGGAGGCAGTTTGGCAAATGAGGTTCGCGAGAACAGCCTGAAGCTCTATCAGCAGGCGTCTG
>JAIBHQ010000048.1 GCA_020028595.1 Nitrospirota bacterium | reverse complement strand
GCGCCGCCTCCCAATGCCGTGAATGCCGGACAAGCCAGGGCCATGGCCGAGCGGGCGGCATTTCTCGTCGCCACGCGGAATTTGCTGGAAACCGTGAAGGGTATTCGAGTGGATTCCGCCACGCTGGTGGAAAATATGATTGTGAGCAGCGATGTGATCAAGACGGAAGTGAGCGGGTTTGTTCAGGGCGCGCAGATCATCAAGAAACAGGTCAGCCCGGACGGGTCCGTGCAGGTGACGGTCGCGATGAAACTCAACGGAGACTTTTCCAACGCGTTCCTGCCGCAATCCAGCGGGGGCGTCGAAGTGATTCCGATGCCGCAGGGGCAGGCGCCTCCGGCGACGGCCTTTACGGGCCTGATTGTGGATGCGCGGGGGATCGGTGTCCGTCCGGCTGTGGCACCGAAGATCCGCAACGAGGAAGGCCGGGAAGTCTACGGGTCGGCCTTTGTGAACCGGCAGTATGCGGTTGAACAGGGGATGGTGGGGTATCTCAAGGACGTGGAATCCGCCAAGGGCAATCCGCGCGTGACCGATCGTCCCCTGATGGTCAAGGCCCTGAAGACAGACGGGCCCAATAAAACGGATCTGGTGATCAGCAACAGCGATGCGCAGGTGCTCCATGGAATGAAGGAGCACCTCACCTTCCTGGAGAAGGCGCGTGTCATGGTGATTCTTGACTAGTAGCAAGCGAATAGCAGGTAGCGCGTAGCAAGCAGCGAGGCAGTGGAGATCAAATTACTCTAAGATTCTGGCTATCAGCTATTAGCCATGTGCTGTTGGCTGTTGCATGAAAGGAGCGTGGCGATGAAAACCCTACTGAGAACAGTGGCGAGCGCGGTGGTCGTGCTGGCATTGGTCGGCGGAATGAGCTTCCTGGCAGCGTGCGGGAAGGGGCCGGCCAAGCCGGAAGCGGCGCTGGATACACCGGAGCATCATTATCTGACCGGAATCCGGCTGTCGAACAAGGAAGATTGGGATGGGGCCATGCGGTCCTTCCAGCGTGCGATCGATCTCGATCCGAAATTCGCACCGGGGTATGCCGGCATCGGCCTGGTGCGCGGCGCCAAGGGCGAGTACAAGGAGGCGTACAAGGCGATCGACAAGGCCAAGGATCTTCAGAAGTCGCCCGCCATCGTTGCCGAGGTCATGAAAATTCGCGTGCTGTCCATGGAGCGCAGGAAAGACTGGGTCGAAGACGCAGAGGATGAGTACAAGGCCGCCATGAAGCGGGATTCCCAAAACGCCGAGCTGCATTTTTACATGGGGCGTGCCTATCGGATGGGGCTGGAGTTCGACAAGTCGGCCGATCAGTTCAAGACGGTGCTGGATTTGAACAAGGATTTCACCGGCGAGGCCGACAAGGAATGGCATGTGGTCCAGAAAATCCAGCGTGCGGCGCCCGGGACGAAAATAGGGAAACAGATCGCGGTGATCGAAAAGATCAGCCGGGCCGATGCGGCGGCGCTCTTCATCCAGGAGCTGAACATCGACCGGCTGTTCGAGAAGCGGGGGAAGACCTTCGATCCCTCGTTCAAGTCGCCGGGCAAGGAAGAGTTCAAGGCGGATAAAATTGTTGCGATGGAACCGGCGACTGATATCGCCACCCATCCGCTGAAAGCCGATATCGACACGGTCATCCAGTTGGGGGTGCGTGGGCTTGAGCCGTCGCCTGAGCACAAGTTCGAGCCGAGCAAGCCGCTCCTCAAGGCGGAGTACGCCGTCATGCTGGAGGACATCATGATCCGGATCACAGGGGACAACAAGCTGGCGACGCAGTTCTTCGGCCAGAAGTCTCCGTATCCGGATGTGCGGCCGGACATGTATTACTTCAATGCGGCCATGGTGCTCGGCAGCCGAAGCATTCTGGAAGTCGACAAGGTCACCGGCGAGTTCGGCGGCGGGCAGGCCGTGTCCGGAGCGGACGCGCTGCTGGCCATCCGCATGTTCAAGGAAGCATTGAAGATCTAGTCAGTCGGCTTGGAGGAGGCGTTGTGATCAGACCAATACTGTGCAGCCTGTACCGGCGTGGCACCGGTTCGCGCGGGCGTGCGGCGCTGAAGGCGTGGGGAGCGGGACTGGCCTTGGCCGGTTTGTGCGTGAGCGGTGCCCCCGGCCCTGCCATGGCGCAAACCGATGCGATGGTGCCGCTTGTCGAACCCATCGGTTCCGGGTCGGTGAACTGGTCGACTGGATGGATCAAGGCGACGGGACTCGGCGCACCTCCTCCCAATGTTGGGGGGGGAGCCGGACGGGCGATGGCCGAGCGGGCTGCGTTTGCGGTGGCTCTGCGGAATCTTCTGGAAACGGTCAAGGGGATTCGCGTCGATTCTGCCACGCTCGTCGACAACTACATGGTTCAAAACGACGTGATCAAGACGCAGGTGAGTGGGCACGTCAAGGGTGCCCAGATCGCCAAGACCACCCCGTTTCCGGATGGAAGCGTGGAAGTGACGGTCAAGGTCCAGATGTATGGTGTCGACTCACTGATGACGCCGTTTCTCTCGGAAAAGGGGATGAACCCGCAGGACGCGCAGCCGGGAGCCTTGCCCGAGGATGGGTATACGGGCATGGTGATCGATGCCAGAGGACTGGGCGCCAAGCCCGCCTGTTTTCCATCTGTTCTGGATGACAAGGGCGGGGTGGTTTTCGGCCCGCAAACGGTTGATCGTGCTGCTGCTGAAAAGGAAGGCATGGTGCACTACATGACGGCTCCGAAAGGAGCTGATTTGTCGTCCTTGTTCGGCGAAGGCGCCTATGTCATTCGGCCGGTTCAGACCGCGCCGCCTGCTCCGCCGCGGGTCGGGCGCAAACCGCTGAAAATCAAAGGTGGGGACAAGGCCGGCCTGCTCAAGGCGAATATCATCATCAGCAGTGAAGATGCCAGGAAAATTCGAGAGGACCCGGCCTTGAGCGTGGCGTTGAAACGGTCAAAGGTCACCGTTGTGACGGACCCCTTGATCGGAGGCATGGAAGGGCGGTTGCCGGGATTCGAACATCTGCTGGCCGCAGCCATTCCGGACGCCACGCGCTAATCCGCTTCGGTATTTCCCGGGTGCAGAGATCGTGTGAGTCCATGCCCCGGTGCAGTGATCAGAAGCACAGTCTCCACGAGTTGGGGAGATGACAGTCAAAGTCCTCGCGCAACGGTGGAGTCGCATCCTGGAGTGGGCGAAGCGGGATGCTGTGCTCCGGGTCGCCTGGGGCGGCGGCATTACGCTGGGCTTCATCTTTCTCTTTTCCTTCGGCACCTTCGAATGGTTTGAACTCCGGTCCTACGATCTCCGGCACACCGCGTACGAGCATTTCCCGTTCAACCTTCTCCCGAAAACTCCGCTGTCGACTCCCGTTCTGCTTTTCCGGATTGACGAAGAAACCGAAGACCGGTTGAACATGAGGGCCGTGGACATCCCCCGGTCCATGTACGCGGATGCCGTGACGCATCTGTCGAAAGCAGGGGCGTCAGTCATTGGGTTCGACGTCGAATTTCCCCGTCCCAAGGACACGAAGCAGGATCAGGTATTCGCCAAGGCCATCCGGAATGCCGGAAACGTCGTCATGGCCCGTCACATCGGGCAAAAGGGTCACCGGGTACCGCTGCAACTGTTTCGCGACGCAGAGCTCAGCGAGGCGATGATCAACGTTGTGCTCCAGAAAGACCGGTGTCTGCGCGACATGCCTCTGTTGGGGATGGATTTTTCCGGCGAAGAGCCGGAGCCGGTTCTGACGATGAGTCTGGAGTTGGCGCGCCTCCATCTGAATTTTGAAGGCGAGCAGGAGCTGGACCTTTCCAAGACCGACCATCTCCTGCTCGGGCCGCTCAAAATTCCCTATCCCAACGGGCGGATGCTGATCCGTTTCCATGGCCCTCCTGCGACATTTCCCAGGATGTCCTTCTGGCGTGCGGCGACGGGGGAGTTCGACCCGACTGAGATACGAGGCAAGATTATTTTAATCGGCCCCTCGACGCCTTCGCTGCACGATTTTTACTGCACGCCCTACCTCCAAAAGGAGGCAGCGACGCTGAAGCTCGAAGACAGTGACGAGGAAGTCAAGGTACTCGGTGCGTTGATGGACGGATTCGAAATTCACGCCAATGCCATCCAAACGATCCTGGACCGTCGGTTCGTCACGCGCAGCAAGGATCAGAAGGGGATGGTGCCGGCCATTCTTTTCATCCAGGGCATTCTGGGCACATGGCTGCTCATCAGCAAACGGGGGTCGATCGTGACCACCGTGTTCAAGTGGGTGCTGTATCTTGGAATCGGCCTGGCCAGCCTGTTGCTGCTGTGGCGATACGACTACTGGCTGGATATCACACCCATGTATTTTCTGCTGACCGCACAGCATACGGCCGCCGTATCCTACCAGCGGCTGATCGAGCGCAAAAAACGTCGGCAGGTGGAGGGAATGTTCGGCCGGTACGTCTCCCGCCAGATTCGCGACTTTCTGGTCGAGCATCCGGATGCTGCCAACCCGAGCGGACGCAAAGAGCGGCTGACCATGTTCTTCTCGGACGTGCGCGGGTTTACCAGCATGTCTGAGAAGATGGAGCCGCAGGAAGTGCAGCAACTCCTGAGCGAATACTTCACCGAGATGACCGGCATCCTGTTCAAGTACGAGGGCACGCTGGACAAGTTCATGGGCGACGCAATCATGGCGTTTTTCGGCAACCCGGTGCCACAGCCGGATCAGGCCAGGCGCGCAGTCCTGATGGCGTTGGACATGCAGGAGGCGATTGCCAGGCTGAACCAAAAGCTGGCGGCGGAAGGGCGACGGACCATCGGCGTCGGAATGGGGGTCAACACAGGAGACGTGACGGTCGGCAATCTGGGCTCGAAAGACTTTCTGGATTACACGGTCATCGGCGATGCGGTGAATCTGGCCTGCCGTCTCGAACAGAATGCAAAAGCCGGCGAGATTATCATCACGCAGGCGACCCATGATGAGGTCAAAGACGTTGTTGAAGTGGAGCCCATGGAGCCGATTCTGGTCAAGGGCAAGAGCAAACCCATTCCGATCTATCGCGTGCTTCGGCGGAGGCCCGCAAGTGCGTAGACTGGCCGGATAAAGGGCTTGCATGGCTGTGTGGGGTATGGCATAAAGATCGCGCGTTTGGCGCGATCCAGCAGGGAGGAATCCATGAATTGCATGGGGATTTCATTGAGACAAGCGATCTTCTGCGCCGGGGTCTTTGCGTTCGTGGGTCTGTCCGGCGTGACGTGGCCGGATCACGCGCTGGCGCAAACGCAGACCGTTGTGGCCGAGGGCATGGCCGGCGTCCAGGGAGATCCGGCGATTGCCCGGGACAATGCGATCCAGGATGCCCTGCGGAAGGCCGTGGAACAGGCAGTCGGCACGATGGTCGCGTCCGAAACGCTGGTCGAGAATTTTCAGGTTGTGAGGGACAATATCTACAACAAGAGCACCGGCTACATTAAGGAATACAAGATCGTCAAGGAATCTCCGGGCAAGGACCTCCACACGGTGACGATTTCAGCGGTGGTGGGGACCGGCGAGTTAAAGAACGATCTCGGGGCCCTTGGACTGATGCACGCCCGCGTGGGCAAGCCGCGAACCCTGTTCATGATTGCCGAGCAGAACATCGGTCAGGAAATTCTGCTCTATTGGTGGGGCTCGTGGGGCAGCAGGGGCGGCGCGGCCTTTGCCGGCCAGTCGGTGGAAATGGCCGTCTCCGAAACCGTGCTGAAAGAGGAATTCCTGAACCGCGGCTTTAACGTCATTGATATTTCCGCCGTCACCGGAAAATTCGAGATTTCCAACGCCTATCGCATTGCGGACTTGACCGATACGGGCGCGCGGGAGATCGGCCGCAAGATGGGGGCCGAAATCATTATCAAGGGGAAAGCCCTGGCCAAGGAAGGCCCGCGCACAGCCGGGAGCAGCGTCGGATCCTATCTGGCGGATATCACCCTCAGCGCCGTCCGGGTGGACAACGGCCAGGTGCTGGCGTCGGCGAGAAACAGCGCCCCGGCGCGCCATATCTCCCAACACGTGGGCGGCAACCAGGCCATTGAAAACGCGGCCCGGGGTATCGCCGACAAGCTGGTCGAGCAGATCACGGCCAAGTGGACGGCGGAAACGTCGGGCGGCCAGCTCATCCAGTTGACGATTCGTGGATTGGGCGGCATGAAGGACCTGATCAAGATCAAGGAGTTCCTGCGCGCAAAGGTGCGTGGCGTGCAGAACGTCATTCAGCGCAGCTTTGAAAAAGGCGAGGCGGTGCTGGAGGTGGATGCCAAGAGTTCGGCGCAACAGGTCGGCGATGAATTGGCAGCCAAGCCGATCCAGGGCCTGGATCTGGATATCACCGCCGCGACCGGCAATACGCTGGAGCTGTGTGTCGTGGGCAAGTGCGGTGATGCGACCTCAGCGGCGTCGTCCTCGCCGATGGCTTCCTCCATGCCGGCATCTCCTGATGAGAGCATGGGGGGTGCCAAGACCTATGGTGTGCTGAAGAGCATGAAGTCCGCGAAAGACAAGGATGTAGTCATCCAGCTCAATGAGGTGAAGGTTCGCGGCTCCGTGCTGCAGGTCGTGGTGTCGGGTATTTACCAGGGGAAAGTCGAAGCGGCGGCGGGGACAAAACAGTCCGGCCACTTCGCCGTGAGTAGCGGCTCCGTGCTGGATTACAACACCAACAAGACGTATGCCAGCACGGGCGTCGACGGCGATACGTGCTGCGCTGTCGGGCCGGGCGATATCAAACGGGTGCAGATTACTTTCCCTGCTCCGCCAGG
>JAIBHQ010000047.1 GCA_020028595.1 Nitrospirota bacterium | reverse complement strand
AAATTCCAGGGCGCACATGCCGAATTGTTCGGCATCAGCTGCGACAGCTTCTTCTCCCACAAGGCCTGGGCGGATTCGCTGGACCTGAAGCACCGGCTGCTGGCAGATTTCAACCGGGACGTCGTGAAAAACTACGGGCTGTACTTCGAGCCCCTGAACTGCGGCAAGCGGGCCACGGTCATCGTGGACAAGCACGGCAAGGTCGCCTACGTGAAGGTGCAGGAGATCAAGGTGGCGCGTGAGGACAAGGACATCCTCGCGGCCCTGGCAAAGCTCAGCTAATCTTCAGTCCTGAGTCCTCAGTGCTGAGTGCTGAGAGAAACAAAAATCTCAGGCTCAGCACTCAGGACTCAGCACTCAGGACTACACATGTCCGGTTCAGTCGAAGACGTCAGCGACGCCAACTACAAGGAGTTTACCGATGCGGCGGCATCGGTTGTGGCTTATGGCCTGGCGACGTGCGAGCCTTGCAAGACCTACGATCCGATTCTGGAAGAAACCGCGGCGAAATTTTCTCACGTGAAAGTCGGCAAGGCCAGGATGCACGTGCCCGGCCGGTGCCGCGAGATCAAGCGAACCCACACCTTCGAGACCTATCCGACGACGCACTTCTTTTCCAAGGGGAAACTGCTGCTGACCCGTGAAGGGGTCGTCGAACCGGCCGAACTGGCCGCGCTCATCAACGACCATCTGCCGAATGCACGGTGATGAGTAACGAGTAATGAGTGACCGGTCACGAATGAGACCGCCGCATTACTGCTCACTCATTACCCATCACTTCCTTCACTCTGAGTAGTCGCACATCAGATCATCCGACTCCGACAGCCTGACATTCTGCAGCCGTCCCGCCGGAATCGCTTTTACCAGCAGCGACCAGATCAGCCGCGCGAAGGTTTCTCCCGTCAGCGGGCGGGACGAGAAGGCCGGATCCTGACCTAGATCGCGGTCGGCAAACCGGCGGACGATCAGCTCCTGTACCGCCTGATCCACCGCTCCGATGTCCGTCACCATTCCGGTCTCCGGATGGATCTCGCCCTCGACGGTCACCTCCAGCGCATAATTATGGCCCGTCTGGCCCTGCGTACGGACGCTCGCAGAGAGGGGCAGCGACGCCGGGAAACGATACCGGCGCGTCAGGCTCGCGCGGCCGCGCGCGTGCGCTTCCACCGTCACGTCGGTCCAGAGATCGTCCTCCTCATAGAGCCTGATCCGCTCTAGCCTGCCGATTTCAGGACGCTCGCTCAGCTTGCCCCACAGGACCGTGGCGATATTCTCCGTCGTCGGGATGATGTTCGTGAAATAGGGGGTGTCGATGTTGAGATGCTTGTGGTCGAATTCCTCCAATACGTCTAGCAGGACGACTTTGAGATCGAACAGATTGACGACCATGCCGGTGTGCCGGTCCACCGGGCCGGCGACTGTCACTTCCAGCAGATAGTTGTGCCCATGGCCCGGCTCGTTGTTGCAGGCGCCGAAGACCCGGCGGTTGGTCGCCGCATCCCATGCCTCGTTGTGATACCGGTGCGCCGCGGCAAATTCGATCCGTTTTATGAGTAGGGTTTCCGTCATTTCTCAAAGCCCAGATGAACAAAGGGCCGGGGTCATGCGTGATGACCCCGGCCCTTTGTTGAAATCACACCGCGTCGCGGCTTAGGCGCTGAACGAGCTGCCGCACCCGCAGGTCGTCTTGGCCTGGGGGTTCTTGATCGCAAACCCCGACCCCTGCAGGCTGTCCACGTAGTCCACTTCCGCCCCTTGCAACAGCGGCGCGCTCTGCGAGTCCATAATCACCTGGACTCCGCCCTTTTCGACTATCGTGTCATCATCGGCCACCTTGGATTCGAACGCCATCCCGTACTGGTAGCCGTGACAGCCGCCACCCTTGACGTAGATCCGCAGTCCGACCGCGTCTTTTTCCTCGACAATCAATTCCTTGATCTTCTGTTCCGCCATCGTCGAAATTGTGACCATGGTTTGCTCCTCCCTTATTCCTTCATCCCTTTATAAGTGCGGTAGCACGATCCAACCGTTGTTTCCACTATAAGGCTACCGATATTCGAAGTCAACCGAGACTGATAAATAAGCCTTTATTGTTCAGTGGATAGGCCCTTTCGGCCTATCCGGCAAGCCACCGTGAGCCCTGTGGCCCTTGGACTCTGGGCTAAACTCTAATGCTTGATGAGGAATCGCCCATAGACCAGGCCAGCCAGCGCTCCGCCGGCCAGCGGCCCAATCCAATACACAATATGATTGTCCCAGTAACCGGCCGCCAAGGCCGGTCCGAACGTCCGGGCCGGGTTCATCGAGGCACCGGTCAAAGGCCCTCCCATCAGAATGTCGCACAGGACGGTGAACCCGATGCCGAATCCCCCGATCGCCTTCCAGGTTCCGCGATCATCGATCCCGGTGCCATAGACCACCAGAACCAGGAAAAACGTCAACACGATTTCCACCAGAATGCCGGTCTCTACGGAAACACCCGGAGCCAGTCCAGGTGTGCCCAGGTTGACCGCCTGCCATGTCACTGCCGGAAATATTGCGCGCAACATGAATCCGGCCGCGGCGGCTCCGGCAAGCTGGGAGACAACATAGTAGGCCGCCATCGGGGGCTTGATCTTGTCCCCCACCAGCGCGCCCAGCGTCACCGCCGGATTAAAATGCCCCCCCGAGATATGGCCCATGGCTGAGATCATCACCGCCAGCACGCAGCCGTGCGCCAGCGCAATTCCCACCAACCCCGCGTTGACACAGATGGACCCGGCCCCGATGAAACACAGCGCGAAGGTCCCGATGGCCTCCGCGACACATGGCTTCAACGCTTTATCCATTGTCCCACCCCCAGTATGAGGTTCATTGCTGGATCTTCTTTCGTACGCGACTGGTACCGTAGCCGAAGGATATTGTCAAGGATCGTTCCCCCTATGCCGGCAACTCGCCCATCATGTCCGCCAGGTGTTTGTAGGCCCCGTCCTTCTTGGAGAGCAGCGGATTGGCGATCGGCCAGGTGATCGCGAGCGCCGGATCGTTCCAGATAATCCCCCGTTCATCCTTCTGGGAATACACATCCGTACATTTATAGAGGACATCCGCCGTCTCGCTCAGGACACAAAACCCGTGCGCAAAACCGGGGGGAATGTAGAGCTGTCGCTTGCTCTCTCCGGACAACTCGACGCCGGCCCATTGCTTGAAGGTCGGAGACCCCTTCCGGATGTCCACCGCCACGTCGAAGATGCGGCCTTCCAGGGCCATCACCAGTTTCCCCTGGGCGTGTTTCAATTGATAATGCAGTCCCCGGAGCGTGCCTCGCACGGAATGCGAGAAATTATCCTGGACAAATGGGCCGCGAATCCCGCCGTCCGCATGCTTGCCGGCATGATACATTTCAAAAAAATATCCTCGCGGATCCTCAAACAGGTCCAACTCGACGAGGATGACTCCCGGCAATTTGGTTTCGACGAATTTCACTGGCCCGCTCCCTGATTCAGACCGGCAAATCGGCCCTCATCTTACGTCGTTCCCTGTCTCAAAGTGAATAGGTCTCTCTGTTGCGCCGTGAGGGCGGCTCTTGGTAGGGTAACTCCACGGTCATGGTCACCATCATCCTCATGGGCCAGCTGCAAACCGACGACGGGGAGCGCGATCTCGCCTGCGAAATTTCCGATCCGGTTTCAGTCCAGCAGTTGATCCGGCGTCAAACCCGCCTGCGCCAGCACGTCGGACAACTGATGAAGGAAAAGAAACTGATGGTCACGATCAACAAACGGATCGCCAGCGAAGATTCCCTCGTGCACGACGGCGACGCCATCAAGCTCGTGGCCCACGACGGCATGGGCGGCACCGGCCTGGCTCCGATGTAGGCGGCGGCTCTCTTATATATGGATTCAAAAAGACACGGGGCCGGCTCCCTCATCAAGAGCCGGCCCCGTTGCGTTCTATCTTCCGCCTGTTCAGGCGATGCGCGGGTTAGCGCTTGCCGAGGATGGCGTCCTTGGCTGCTTTCGCCACGCGGAATTTGACCACGCGCTTGGCCGGGATCTTGATCGGCTCACCCGTTTGCGGGTTGCGTCCCATCCGGGCCTTGCGGTTGGCCAACTTCAGCTTGCCGATCCCGGGCAGTGTAAAAACGTTCTTGGCTTCCTTGTACGCCAGGCTCGCCAGCTCTTCCAGGATCTCAGATGCCGCCTTCTTGGTGATGCCGGCCTTACCTGCCAGATGATCGGCAACCTGGGACTTTGTCATCGATTTTGCCATGAACAAACCTCCTCACAAGACCAAATGGTGAACTGCGGCAGGGCCTCTCCGGGGTGACCCCCACAACTGTAATCGACGTGATCGAGTAGAACGTATGTGGAATTTTCGAACCGGCTGAGATCAAATTCGCATGACCGATCTGAAAATCGGTCGGGAGTGTACCGAACAGGGTCTACCCTGTCAACCACAAAAACGCGCATTCAGCGCGGAAATCGCGCGTCACCGGACGCACAATCTTGCAGTCGCTCGTGCGCCGGAGTACAGTACGGAACGTTCGCTGACGGAAGCGACCATCGCATTCCGCGCGGCCGGCGAGAGGCATCCCGTGGCAAAAGAACTTCCCATTCTGCCGACTCCTCCGTCCCCTCAAGAAGGCGCGCAGGAGGAGTTTCGCTATACGCGCGTGTTCTGCCTGCGCGAGAACTCTCCACCGCTGCGGCTGCTGCTGGATTTTCTGAAATCGAAAGGCCAGGTTCCGCTCGTTCCCAAGATCGACCCTGCGGCGCTGGACGATTGGGCCTGGGTGCACATCTCGCTCGGCTACAGCCGAGAACACAAGCCGATCGAGGTCATCTGCGCGCGCGACCGGGGCTCGTACAAGGATGCGTTCGAGCAGGAGCGGCAATATTACATGGACCGGCTGTCGGCATTCGACGACGTCGAGGCGCAGGTCGTCCGGCAATGCGTCGCCGACGCCCGGTTCCTCGTCACGACCCGTCTGGCCAAAGCCGACATGACCGACGACGGGTACGATTTCAACGGCTGGGTCCTCGAATTCTTTCAGGACAATTGCAACGGCATGGTTCAAATGGACGGGCAGGGATTTTTCTCCCCCAAGGGCGAGCTGATCGTCGAGCTCGATTATGAAGAGCCGTCGGACGGCCCGCTCGTCTCCCACTGAACGGCGACTTTTCGTTTAAATTTCATCCATCGCACCATCGACAGGAGCCCGGACCGCGCTAGACAGCGTACAAAGGGTATGGTAAAGTTCCGGACCTTGCACAGGACGCGCCTGTAGCTCAGCTGGATAGAGCACTAGCCTCCGGAGCTAGGGGCCACAGGTTCAAATCCTGTCAGGCGCACCATGCAGGTGCTCAAAAACATAGCACGCGACCAATTCGGTGGGGCCGTTAGCTCAGTTGGTAGAGCAGCTGACTCTTAATCAGCGGGCCGTAGGTTCGACCCCTACACGGCCCACCACACCAAGCTTGCTGAAGCCAGTCGTGCTGCTGATGTGCACGACTGGAGAACCCCCTCAAGTGGTTTTCTCTTCTTCCTCGTCTGTAGTGATCTTCCCATGATCTTCGACTCCCTCCACAACGCCGACTCCTACTTTGCCGAAGACTGGTGGCAGGACACGCTCGCCTACATCCGGTCTGCCACGCCGTCATTGGAAGACGGAGCCCATCCCGTGCGCGGAGAGGCGATCGTGGCCCGCGTCCACACGGGACAGACCCGTCCGGCGAGCGAGGCCGTGCTCGAATCCCATCGGGCTTACGTGGATGTGCACGTGGTGTTGGACGGACGTGAAACGATTGCGGTCTGGCCGGCCGATCAGCTGCGCATCCGGACCCCGTACAACGACAAGCAGGACGTGATGTTTTACGATCCGCCGGCGGATGAAGGCGCGCGGCTGACCCTCTCGCCGGGATTCTTCGCCGTCTTCTTCCCGCAGGACGCGCACATGACCCAGCTCATGGATCGGCGCCCGGTCGCCATTAAAAAACTGGTCATGAAAATTTCCGTGGGGCTTGTCTTGAACATACCCCGCGAGCGTTGACGGGGTCAGGATCCCGCCAGCTTGAGCACAATCTTCCATTCCTCCGGCCGGACCGGTTGCACGGACAGGCGCGATCCCTTCCTCAGCAACTCCATCCGCTTCAATCCCGGCTCCTGCCGCAACCGGTCCAACGGAATCGGTGCAGGGAAGATCCTGACGAGCTTGATATCCACCATGTCCCAAAGGGACCTGGCAGGCGTGCTCCTGGGATCGTAGTGGATATCCTTTGGGTTGAAGGCGCTGTCATCCGGATAGGCTTCCGTCACCACTTCGGCAACGCCCATCACGGCCGGCGGCTCGGCATTACTGTGGTAAAACAAAACCCGATCGCCCTTTTTCATCGTCCGCATGAAGTTGCGGGCCTGAAAGTTGCGCACGCCGTCCCACGACGTCGTCTGGTTGCGGACCTTCCGGAGGTCTTGAATGGAAAAGGCGCTTGGTTCAGACTTCATGAGCCAGTAGCGATGAGCCATCGTTGATCCTCACGATAGAGGGCCGTTCATCCGTTCGGCCCGTTGGGTCCGTTTGGCCTGTTGAATAGACAAGGAGTCGCCATGGAATTGTCCCCATTCTGGTTCGGCCTGTATAAACTCGTCAAGCTCGCCGTGTATCCCTACACGTGGCTCTGCCTGATCACCGGCGTCCTCGCCTGGTTGGCATTTCTCCCGTCCTCGCCGGCCCGGCTGCGCTGGCTTCGTCTCCTGGCTGTCGCGGCCCTGGCCATCGTCTGGCTGACCGGATCGCCCATCGCATCGACCATCGCGGCAGGCTTCCTGGAAAGCCGCGCTCTGCCGTTCGATCGGACGAGCA
>JAIBHQ010000231.1 GCA_020028595.1 Nitrospirota bacterium | reverse complement strand
CGCCCCCTGTACGATCGGCGGATGGGTCTCCTGCGGGATCTCCCAATACTGCCCGGCCTGCTGCATCGCCGGGACCACGGCCAGCGACAACGCGATCACGCCGATATCAGCTGCTCCGGACTCCACGAACTGCGCCGCCTGCGAAATGTTTTCGCCCAGGACCAGCTTGTCCTTGACCGCTTCATAAACGCCGGCATGTTGCAGGGCCGCCACAGCCGCCCGGCCGTACGGCGCATGCTTTGGATTGGCAATGGCAATTTTTCTGACAGCGGGATCGAGCAGCGCCTGCAGACCCTGCTGAGGGGCCGGTAATCCGGACCGGTTCGGCACCCAGAGGACGAGCCGGCCGATGGCATACCGATACAGCGATCCGGGCACCGCCTGACCGGACTCTTCCAGTTTTTGAGGATAGCGCACGTCTGCTGAAAAATACGCGTCGAACGGCGCCCCGTTCTGGATCTGCGAAAACAGATTGCCAGAGGAGCCCAGCGTGACTTTCATGCGCGTGCCGGTCTGACGCTCGAACTGGCCGGCCGCCTCTTTGAACGCAAAACTCAAATCGGACGCGGCGGCCACGACAATCTCCCCCCCTTGGACTGGTGCGCTCCAGCACACAGCAACAAGTACTATGGTACAGCCGAACCACTTCATGCTCGCGATGGACTCCTACGGCATCTGGGCTTTTTTCCCCTGGTTCCAAAACCACCGAAAGGCAAAATTCGGATAGAACGCATCGGCGGTGTTCTGCCCAGCGATAGTGAAGAGCACCCCCGCGGCGGCCACCCACGAGTCGGAAAATCGCCATTGGACGGCCGGCTCGATACCGACCACGGTCGAGCCGCTGAGTGAGCCCCTATTGATGGAATGCCCATCGGCTCGCCAGGTCGCGGTACTGACGGTGGTCAGCTCGAGGTTGTAGGCAAAGCCCTGCCGATCATCCAGAAAATGCTCGAACGACAATCGGCTATTAATGACGTCGCCCGTGTAGGTCGTCTGTCCGGCATCGCTGCCGGGAGTGGCAAAACTGTAAAACAGCCCGCCGCTGATCCGGAACGGCTGAAAATTTTTCCTGAACGTCATGCCCTCGGTCAAACTCAATTCTCCGAATCGGGTCGTCGGCAAACGACCGAGCGGGGCAAATCCGCCGGGCGGCCGCTCGGTGCCGGCCCACCGGCTGGTCGGCAGTACAATTTGTTGATACAAGGTGATGGACGGCCGGGTGCTATCCGGATCCTGGACGACCGGGCGATATTTCATTTGGAGGGACACGTCGCCCATCCCGGTATCCGTCGTCCAAGGGCCACCCTTGCCCTTGTTGAATGAGTCTGAATCCTTGGTCCAAAAGGCCTGCCATGACGCCGCGACTCCCAATTCCACGTGATTGGTGAGCCCATAGGTCAACACGACGAGAGGCGACACTGCATAGGTGTGGACCGGACCGTCTTTCCGGTTGTTCGGCAGCGAGAGCGTATTGCCATAACTTTTTTCGCTGACCAGGGAAAAGACAAACGGTCGAACGGACAACTGGCCCTTCGGATGGATGTCCACGGATTGAATCAAGAGGGGACCTTCTGAGAGAGGGTTCCAGCTCTTTCGATATTTTTGAATCTCCTCGTCGCTCGGCACCCACTCCCACGCGCCAGCCACTCCAGCCTGATAGAGACACGCAACCGCCACACCGATAAGAAACAGGCCTGCCCGCATGTCTACAGTGCCTGCGTCTTTCCGGTCTCGCGCATGTCATATCCGCCCAGCGCTTCGACTTCCGCGCGAAATGTCCGGCTCGTCATCATGTCGAGCAAATCCGCGACGCCGCGATGGAGCGATACATAGGGGGTGGGAATCACGAGGTCGTACCGTTCCGTTTGGAGTTCGACGAAATCCAACCCTCTCAATTGCGCCACCGCCGGCGTGCCGATGCCCGCATCCGCCCGGCCTTCGGCGATCAGCCTCGCCACCTCCAGATGCGAGCCGGCCACTCGCTGATACCCGTTTACCTGCCTGCTGGTCAGACCGGCGGCGGCCAGCTTCTGATCGAGCAGCAGCCGGGCCCCCGCGCCTGCTTCACGGTTGACGATCGTGATGTCCTTGCGAGCAAAATCTTCGACGCCTCGGAGGTGTTTTGGATTGCCTTTCTTCACCATCACTCCCTGCTGCCAGGATGCGAAGGTGACCACCGTCACGTTCTGGCCTTTCAAGTTTCGCCGCACATAGGGCAGATTGCTTTCGCCCGTCCGCGCATCGACGACATGGAGCCCGGCCACGTGCACCTCCTGTCGTTTCAATGCCTCGATCGCCGCAGCGCTGCCCATCGACCAGCCCACCAGCATGCCGGCAGCCGGTCGGCGGCGCAGATAATCTCCGGCCAGATAGATGGCGGGATCGCACCCGGCGATCACCACCTGCGATTCAATCTCACGCCGGTCCCGCAGCAACTGCACGCGAACGCGCGAGGATCTTCGCCTCGGACCGGACTTCGCCGCGCCCATCAGCAACCCATCGGCGCCCACGGAAAAGTTCAGCATCTCGCCCAGCGACGCCACCGGCAGCACGACCATCCG
>JAIBHQ010000046.1 GCA_020028595.1 Nitrospirota bacterium | reverse complement strand
CCCGCGGTCGAACTGCATGCCCTCGACCACGTCCAGCGAGGTCGTCATGGACTTGGCTTCCTCGACGGTGATGACGCCGTCCTTGCCGACCTTCTCCATTGCCTCGGCAATCAGGTCGCCGATGGTTTTGTCGTTATTGGCTGAAATGGTACCGACCTGTGAAATCTCGGTCTTGTTCTGACAAGGCTTGCTGAGTTTCTTCAGCTCCAGGATGACGGATTCGACGGCCCGGTCTATCCCGCGCTTGATTTCCATCGGGTTGCCGCCGGCCGTGATGTTCTTTGCACCTTCGCGGTAAATGGCCTGGGCCAGTACCGTTGCAGTGGTGGTGCCGTCACCCGCCGTGTCGCTGGTCTTGCTGGCGACTTCGCGGACGAGTTGGGCGCCCATGTTCTCATAAGGGTCCTTCAGCTCCACTTCCTTCGCCACGGTGACGCCGTCTTTGGTGATGGTCGGCGCGCCGAACTTCTTGTCGAGAATCGCGTTGCGGCCCTTGGGGCCCAGCGTCGCTTTCACGGCGTTGGCCAACTGGTTGACGCCTCTCAGGATCGCGGCCCGAGCTGCATCGCTATACAATAACTGCTTTGCCATGTGAGTCCTCCCTTAAAGCTAGTGTGTCGTATGTGAGTGGGTGATTAGTGAGCGAAGATGCCCAGGATATCCTCTTCCTTGAGGATGAGGCATTCTTCGTCGTCGATCTTCAGCTTGCTGCCTGAGTATTTATCGAAGAGCACCTGGTCGCCGATCTTGACGTGCTCGACCTTTTTCCCGATCGCCTGCACCACGCCCCGCTGCGGCTTTTCCTTGGCGGAGTCAGGCACATAGATACCGCCCGCGGTCCGTTCCATTTCTTCCGTGTAGGTGACAAACACGCGGTCGCCGAGCGGCTGGAAGCCCTTGGCGGCCTTGGACTCTTTCTTCTCCTTCGTTGCCGTTGACATAACGCTGCTCCTCCTTACTGGTGATTATTGACTGTTCTATGATTGTGATTGGCTCGGAACACTCGAAGCTATCACAAAGAACAAGGAGGGAAATAGCGCTTTTCTCGTCCGAGTCAAGGGGCTGATTGTGATTTTATTCGTTGAAACTTCAATTGGCAGGGTAAACGTAAACAATTGATTTTACATGATATTCAATGCTTATGAGCGTAGATGGTCGAAGTCCGCCACGTCCTTTTTGATGTAGTCCCGGAGGCGGCCGATCAAGCGAGCCTCTAATTGGCGGGTCCGCTCTTTGGTGATCCCGTACTTCCGGCCCAGGTCTTCCAGCGTGACCGGCGTCTCCGACAGGATGCGGTTTCGGAGGATGTCCTCGTCGCGCTCGGGGAGTGTCTTGCTGAATTCGGCCAGCTTCTTTCGAAACAGGCGGCGGAGCTGGAAGCCGGCGATCTGCTCGTCGGCCGGGGCCTCCTGCGCGGGAAGAATGTCGAGCAGCGTGCCGCTGTCGGTGTCGTGCGTCAGGGGCTGATCGAGCGACACTTCCCAGCTGCCCAGGCGCTGGTCCATTTCAACGACATCGCGCTCGCTGACGTTGAGCCGGTCGGCCAGCAGCTTGGCATCGGGCGCAAACCCTTCCCGCTCGAGTTTGGCCTTTTCCTTGCGAAGGTTGTAGAAGAGCTTGCGCTGATCCTGTGTCGTGCCGACTTTGACCAGCCGGTGGGTGTTCAGGAGATAGCGCAGGATGTAGGCGCGGACCCACCAGGCCGCATAGGCATGGAACCGGACGTTCTTCGCCGGATCGAATTTTTTGATGGCCTGCATCAATCCAACGTTGCCTTCCTGGATCAAATCCATGTGATCGGCGCCGGTGTGCAGGTATTCCGCGGCGATCGACACGGAGACGCGGAGGTTCGAGAGGATCAGTTTCACCGCCGCCTCACGACTGTCTGTCGTCTGGTATTCGCGGAAGAGCGCCAGCTCTTCTTCCTTCGACAAAAACGGATAGCGGCGGACTTCGACCAGGTACCGCTGCAGCGTGGTGATCGGCGTGACCGCCGTGGAGGCATCGGCGGCGGGGCGGGAGGATTTTTTCTCGAACAGATTATCCACGAGTTCAGGCGTGACGGAGTGCGCGGAGTCGTCGTCCGTGTCGAGCGGACTCTCTTTTTGCTCGCGAGGTTCCTGTGCCATGAAAATCATGGGGGATTATAAACGGAACCGGCCGAAGAACAAAGTCCGGAGAGGGTTTTCCTCGTTGACAGTCAGGCTCAAAACGTATTATATATTAAGCACTTATCGATTCTCTCACCTCTCCCAACACAGAGCAGGCATATGGCATCGCCATTCAATACAATTGAAGACGCCATTAAAGAAATCAAGAAGGGCCGCTTCGTCATCCTCGTAGACGACGAAGACCGCGAGAACGAGGGCGATCTCGTCATGGCGGCCGAAAAAGTCACGCCCGCAGCCATCAACTTCATGGCCAGGCATGCCCGCGGCCTGATCTGTCTGGCGCTGACACCGGAGCGTGTCGAAGAGCTGCAACTGCCGCCACAGGCGCCGGTGAATACCGCGACGTTCGGCACCGCCTTTACCGTGTCGATCGACGCGCGCCACAATGTCACCACCGGCATTTCGGCCGCCGATCGGGCCACCACCATTCATACCGCCGTCGATCCGAAGTGCAAACCTTCCGATTTGGCGCGGCCAGGCCATATCTTTCCGCTCAAGGCGCAGAGGGGCGGGGTGCTCAAGCGCGCCGGCCAGACTGAAGGCTCGGTGGACCTGTCCCGGCTTGCCGGGCTCGCGCCGGCCGGAGTGATCTGCGAAATCATGAACGAGGACGGCACCATGGCCCGTGTGCCCGAACTCGCCGAGTTCGCCAAAGAACACAGATTGGTCATGGTGACGATCAAGGCGCTGATCGAACATCGCATGCGCAAGGAAACCTTCGTCAAGCGGGTGGCCGAAGCGAAGCTGCCGACCACGTTCGGCGAATTCGAATCGATCGTCTTCGAGAACGAAGTGGACGGCGGCACGCACGTCGCCCTGACCAAGGGGCTGGTGGATGCGTCGACGCCGATGCTGGTGCGCGTGCATTCGGGCTGTCTCACGGCGGATGTATTCGGTTCGCTGCGGTGCGACTGCCGCGATCAACTCCACCGGGCGCTGGAAATGATTCAGAAGGAAGGGCGCGGGGTCTTGCTGTATCTCAATCAGGAGGGCCGCGGGATCGGGCTGATCAACAAGCTCAGGGCCTACAAGCTGCAGGATGAGGGCCACGACACCGTCGAAGCCAATCTCAAATTGGGCTTCAAGCCGGACCTTCGGGATTACGGGATCGGTGCGCAGATTCTCGTCAATCTGGGTTTGCGCCAGATCCGGCTGATGACCAACAACCCGCGCAAGATCGTCGGCATCGAAGGGTACGGATTGAAAGTCGTGGAGCGGGTGCCCATCGAAATTGCGCCGCGCGCGGCCAACGAGAAATATTTGCGGACCAAAAAAAACAAGTTGGGCCACCTGTTAAATAAAGTCTGACGGTCAACTCTAACGAAGGAGCAACAGGATCGTTATGGCAACGTTGGAAGGAAAGTTGGGCGCCAAGGGATGCCGGTTTGGCATCATTGTCAGTAAGTTCAACGAATTTGTCACCAGCCGCCTCCTGGCCGGCGCGATGGATGTGCTGGTCGAAGCGGGCGCGGACAAGGATGCCGCTGACGTTGTCTATGTCCCCGGCGCATACGAAATTCCGCTCGTGGCCAGGGAACTCGCAAAATCCGGATCCTACGACGCCGTCATCTGCCTGGGCGCGATCATTCGCGGCGAGACCCCCCATTTTGAATTCATCAGTACGGAAACCAGCCGCGGCATCGCCCGGGCGGCGTTGGAAGCGTCCGTGCCGGTCATCTTCGGCGTCCTGACGACGGATACCGGCAAGCAGGCGCTGGAGCGATCCGGCGAACCGGAGCGCAATCGCGGCTCGGAAGCGGCCCGGACTGCCGTGCAGATGGCCGATCTCATGCGGCAACTGCGTTCACCTCGTGGGAAACAGGCATCCAAACCGGCAGTGAAGACCGCCGGCCGTCCTGCGAAAAAGGCCAAGAAGCGATGATGTTCGCATTCCTGTCCCGGTAGCGTGCTGTCATGGGCATTCGCCGTCAATCCCGGATCTGTGCGCTGCAACTCCTCTTTCAGTGGGATATTCACGGGTCCACGGAGCACTGGCTGGCGGATTACTGGACGCAACATCCTGCCGCGTCCGATGTGCGCGAGTTTGCCGAACAGATTGTCGAGGGCGTGATGGCGCGGCACGACGAGATTGACGCGCTCCTCGGAAAACTGGCCGCCAATTGGACAATCGCGCGCATGCCCATCGTGGACCGGAACATTTTGCGCATGGGCCTGTATGAATTGCTCTGGTTGCCGGATGTGCCGGCCAAGGTGACGATGAACGAGGCGATCGAGCTGGCCAAACAGTTTGCCGACGACGAAACCAAGCGGTTCGTGAACGGCATTCTCGACAAGGTGCTCAAGGACGATCCGAGACTGGAAGGTAAACGGGCTGACCTAGCGGCGGCTGGGCATGGAGAAAAATAAATCATGAGCCTGGTTTTTTCGGGAGGCTCAAAACGGTCGGCTTCTCACCCGCCCACCCCGGCGCGCCAAGACGCGCCTTGTCCGCGGGCGAGGCCGCAGGGACGCGAAGGCCGAGGAGGTACATACCAAGCTTCGCTTGAGCCGCTCGCTTTAATCAAATGCGAGCGGATAATTATTTTGCCTCCAGTAGACCTAGATCGTACGTCGAGGGTCCGAGCGACCGAGAACGAAGTTGGAGGCCGTTTTCAGCCTCCAGGAGCGGGAAAGTGATCAAGCGCTATACGCTTCCAAGAATGGAAGCGGTGTGGGATCTCACGCACAAGTATGAGATTTGGCTCGAAGTCGAGCTGCTTGCCTGCGAGGCGCTCGAAAAAGAAGGGCAGGTCCCGCGCGGGATTGCCGCCAAGATCCGCCGCAGGGCCAAAATCGATCCGGACCGCATCGCCGCCATCGAGAAAGTCACCAAGCACGACGTCATCGCATTTCTCGAATCCCTCGCCAAGCCGGTCGGCAAGAACGTCCGCTATCTGCACACAGGCCTGACGTCCTCCGATATCGTGGATACCGCGCTGGCCGTCCAGATGGGCGAGGCGCTGGATCTCATTCTGCTCGATATGGAAGTCCTGCTCTCGGTCCTCAAGAAGCGCGCCTTCGAACACCGCGACACACTCATGGTCGGCCGCTCGCACGGCATCCACGGCGAACCGGTGTCCTTCGGGTTCAAACTCGCGATCTGGTACGAGGAAGCCAGGCGGCACCGCGACCGCCTGCGGGCCGTCCGCAAGGACATCGCGGTGGGCAAGCTGTCCGGCGCGATGGGCACCTTTGCGCATCTGGGTCCCGAGGTCGAAGCGTACGTCTGCCAGAAGCTGGGGCTGCAGCCTGACCCGGTCTCGAATCAAGTCGTCCAGCGGGACCGGCACGCGGCCTATCTCTCGGCGCTGGCGCTGCTGGCGGGCAGCATCGAAAAGTTCGCGACGGAAATCCGGCATCTGCAACGGACGGAAGTGCTGGAGGCGGAGGAATTTTTCTCTGAAGGGCAAAAGGGCTCCTCCGCCATGCCGCACAAGCGCAACCCGATCGCGTCGGAAAATCTCTGCGGTCTTGCGCGGATCGTCCGGTCGAACAGCCTCGCGGCGATGGAAAACGTCGCGCTCTGGCACGAGCGCGACATCAGCCATTCCTCCGTCGAACGCGTGATCGTGCCTGACAGTACGATTCTGATCGATTATATGCTGGTGCGTGTGACCGATCTCATCCGGAACCTGCTCGTCTATCCGCAACGGATGAAGCAGAACCTCGAGCTGACCGGCGGGCTGGTCTATTCACAGCGGCTGCTGCTCGCGCTGGTGGAGAAGGGCGCGCAGCGTAAGGAGGCCTATGAGGCGGTGCAGCGTTGCGCGATGTCGGCGTGGAAAGGACGGGCCGGGTTCCACGATCTGGTCAGCAAGGATCCCTTCATCACCAGGCATCTGAAGGCATCGGGGATTCAGGCCTGTTTCGATCCCAGGTATTATCTGCGGCATCTGGACAAGATTTTCAAGCGAGTGTTCGGCGCGGGAGGAAAGAAGTGACGAAACTGTTGTACGAGGGCAAGGCAAAAAAGGTTTTTGCCACGGACAAGCCGGATCATGTGGTGCAGTATTTTAAAGACGATGCCACGGCCTTCAACGCGCAGAAGCGCGGGACGATCGTGGACAAGGGTGTGGTTAATAACAAGGTGGCCTCGCGCCTGTTCCAGTTGCTGGAGGAACAGGGCGTTCAGACCCATTTCATCGAGCAGCTGAGCGACCGCGAGATGCTCGCGAAGAAGGTGGCGATCGTTCCGATCGAAGTGGTGGTGCGGAATATCGTCGCAGGCAGTCTGGCCAAGCGGCTGGGGCTCAAAGAAGGGGAAAAAATAGAGCCGGTGCTCGTGGAATTCTACTACAAGGACGACGCGCTGGGCGATCCCTTGATTACCGAGGAACATGTACGGTTGATGAAACTTGCGACGCCGTCGGTGGTGGAAGATATCAAGAAGCAGGCGCGCCGGGTGAACGAGGTGCTCGTGCCGTTTTTCAAGGAACGGAATATGGTGCTGGTGGACTTCAAGCTGGAGTTCGGCATCCACCACAACAAGCTGATCCTGGCCGACGAGATTTCACCCGATACCTGCCGGATTTGGGATGCCAAGACCGGCGATGTCATGGACAAGGATCGCTTTCGCAAAGACATGGGCAAGATCGAAGAGGCGTATCAGGAAGTGTTGAAGCGAGTGTGCGGGTGAAGGGGAACAGGCTCCCTGGCTGACTCGCTGTGCTCGCGCAACGCGCGGGGTGGAAAGATGAGCGAGCGGTCTGGTTCCCTTCCTTGCTCGCAGAGGCCGCACGATCAGAATGTGCTCCCTC
>JAIBHQ010000045.1 GCA_020028595.1 Nitrospirota bacterium | reverse complement strand
CTCTCCTTCCTAGCGTGCGGATCGTATAACGTCCCGGATATCAATGCAACTCAACAGAAGGCCCACCCCCGGTAAAAGAAGGCCTAGCAGGGTATCCTCCACTAGGCCATTGGCCCTAACCCCCTTCTCAGCCTTACCTTGCGGTTTCGCCGGCTGTTTTCTATAATGGCGAAACTTTTGGACAATTCGCCGTCGTGAAAGGCAGATTTTCATGGCTCGCACGCTCAGCGCAAAGCCGCTCACGATCGAATCGCTCGATCGCATCAAACGCATGGCCGCCGAGCTGGCCCGCGCGGCACGCAAGCGGTACCGGCATTGCCGGTATGCCGATCTCCGCATCGAAATCGAGGAAATCAAATCCGCCCACGCCGAGAACGGCGCCGGCAAGTCCATGCAGGACGATTATACGTTCGGGTTCGGCATCCGCGTGCTCGCCGGCCATCCCTTGCCGGCTCCCGGTTACTACGGCCACCGCCTGGGTAACGCCGATTTCTCCCGCTTAGCCACAATCCTGCGAAACGGATTCCGGCACGCGTACGATCGGGCCATCGCCAACGCCCGGCACAAGGACCAGGCGCGCACCCGGTTCAAGGGGCTGGGGGACAGCCTCGCCGGCTTGTCGTTGGCGCCGATCGAAACCCATCAGGACACGATTAAAGCGGAATACGCCGTTGACCCGCGCTCCGTGCCGCTCGCGGAAATTTCCCGCTATACGGCCGAGGTCTCCCGCGCCGTGATGGGACTGGGATCGCGGATTCGCTTCAACACGATCGCCACGTCCACCGGCCTGTCCCGCGAGCTCTTCGTCAGCTCGGAAGGCACCGTCATCGATCAAACGTTCGCCAACACGCTGGGCTGGTGCTCGGTGGTGGCTGAAAACGACAAGGCCGATCAATCGCTGACCGATTACATCGGCCACCAGCGCGGCTGGGAAACGGTGACGGAAGGCACCCGGAGCGACTCCATCCGCCATCTCGATCTCCTCACCTTCGCGACCAGCCTGGGCCGGGATTGCCTGCAATTGATCGACGCGCCCGCGTTACGCGCGACCGACAAGGAGGTCGCGGTCGTCACGGATCCGCACTACAACGTGCTCAAATCGCATGAAATCCTCGGCCACCCGACCGAGCTGGACCGCGCGCTCAAGATGGAAACAGGTTACGCAGGCCGCAGCTGGCTGCTCCGCTCCCTCACCGATCACCAGATCGGCAAACAGATCGCGTCGCCGCTCGTGACCGCCTATTCGGACCCCGCCCTGCCGGGGCTCGGCCATTACACCTACGACCACGAAGGCACACCGGCCAGGAAAGTCGTGCACATCGACAAGGGCATTTTCAAAGGCTTCATGAACAGCCGGCAGACCGCGGCGATCCTGGGCGTGGAACCCAATGGTTCCTTCAAGGCGACGGAGGCCTCGCTGGTTCCGCTCATCCGCATGTCGAACACCGTGTTCGGCGCCGGCCCTCACGATCCGGAGCAGATCATCGCCGACGTGGATCACGGGTATTATCTGGTCGGCCATCGCACGCCGTCGATCGCGGAATCCCGAGAGAACTTCAGCATCTCCGCGCAGAAAGTCTACGAAATCCGCAACGGCCAACTCGGCCAACTGTACCGGGATGGCGGGATGACCGCCGACACCAGGGACTATCTGACCAAAGTCGACGCGGTCGGAAAAGATTTTCGCCTTGGTCCCATCCCCAATTGCGGCAAAGGCCAGCCGATGCAGATCAAGCGGTTGGGAAATGGCGCCCCGACGATGCGCAGCCGCGCCAAGCTGACAGGAATCTGATCCCATGCTCTCGCTGACAGAACTCAAATCCACCGTGCAGCGCGCGCTCCGGCTGATCGCCCGCACGAAGGACGTGCGGGAGGCCGAGGTCTACGCCTCCAGCACCGGACAGCTCATTTGCCGGCTCAATTACACGTCGCAGATTCCCTGTAACGGCGTCGAGGAGCCCAAGTCCTCGGAGCATTTCGGCGTCAGCGTCCGGGCTGTGTTCAACGGAACCGGCGAGCCCCGCATCGGACTCGGCAGCGAAGCCCGGGATCTGTCGCTGAAAGGCATCCAGCGCGCCATCGAGAAAGCCCGGGCCAATGCCGTGCCGGATCCCGATTTCGTCTCGCTGCCCTCGCCCGATCCCATCGCCGCCGGGAAAAAAATCCAGGCCTACCACGATCGCCGCATCATGGAGATCACCGACTCGGCGTTGGTGGAGACCGGCTGGCAGGTCGTGAACGAAGCCCTGAAAACGTTTTCGTCGTCCGACGCGCTGGCAAAGCTGGCCGGCTCCAAGGAGAAACTGGCGGCGCTCGGGCTGATCATCGGCGGCGATGTCAGTCTCTTCCGGCAACGCATGGCGCTCGCGTCGACCCTCGCGCCCAAGGTTCGAACCGACGAATCGACCTTCGTCACCTCGTCGATCACGGCCATGGTCGAGCGCAAGCAGGCGAAAGGCAGCGGCTATGCCACCGCCACACACCTGGCCCAATTCAAAGGTGAAACCGGCAGCCTGGCCGCCGCCAGCGCCATCCAGTCCACGGGAGGACAGCGGCTGTCCAGCGGCATCTACCCCGTCGTGCTGGGCCCGCAACCGGTCGCCGACCTCATGACCAACGTCATCCTCCCCAGTTTGAGCGCCGACGCATTTTTCAGCAGCCGTTCGGCTTTTTTGGGCGAGCTCGGGCGCCCGATCGCCGCAAGTCTCCTGAGCATCTATGACCACGGCGCTGCGAAGGGCCTCGTCGGCACGCGGGCCTTCACCTGCGAAGGATTTCCGACCGGCCGCACGGACCTCATCAAGCGAGGCATGCTGGAAGGACTGCTCTCGAACCATTACGAAACCGAGCGCCTCACGCGCGATCCCCTGGCGCGGCAGAAACTCGGAATCAGCCCCAAGGATCATCCGGAGACGCTGGCGCCGCGCAACGGGTTCCGTCTCTCCAGTCGAGGCGGCCGGCAGTTCGACGTGCCCCCGGCCATCGCCGCCACGAACGTCTGCATCGAAGGCACCGATCCGCACACGACCGACAGTCTGCTGCGCCTCGTCGGGGACGGCGTCTACATCGGCCGCATCTGGTACACCTACCCGATGAACGGCCTGCGTGCCGGCGACTTTACCTGCACCATCGTGGGGGATTCCTATCTCATCAGGAACGGGAAGCTTGCCGCGCCGCTGCAGCCCAATACGATCCGCATCACCGGCAACATCAAATCCCTGCTTCATCACGTCGCCGGAGTCACGAAACGCGCCACCCCGCTCATCGGCTGGGGCGCCGACGAGGTGATCTACGCCCCCGAGATCGCCGTCCGCGAGCTGCAGCTCACGGAAATTGCTCAATTCATGGAAGCGGTATAAACTAGGCCAGGAATATTCATGAATACCTACTGCGGCAACCGATTCTCTCGACCGGCGCGGCTGTTCTCGCTCGGTCTCCTCGGCGTACTACACGAGTACGCCTGCGTCACCCTCGCATGCGAGCAGCCACGGCGGCCTTCGGTCTCCGTTGCCTCGCGACGGCATTCCTGAATAATCCTGGCTTACCCATGCCATTACGCGTACTCATACCGGGAGAGGAAGAAGGGGCGAGCCAGGCCGGCGGCGTGCACAACCGCCCTCCGATTCCCGACGGCTCCGCCAAAGCCGAGTGCCCCAAGTTCATGAGCCACGGCCCCTGCGGCGGCGTGCGGAAGGGCGGCTTCTGCGAAGTCTACCCGGAGATGATGTGTCCCTGGGTGACGCTCTACTTCGAGCTGGAAAAGATCGGCCAGGTCGACTGGATGAAAAAGGTTTAGCGAAGACGCTCGTTTCTTTGGTTTGTTTCGTTTGTCTGGTTTATCTCGTTCAACCAAACAAACCAGATAAACAGGACAAACCCGAGTGATCAGAGACGTGAAGGGTAAAGGATGAAGCGTAAGGGAAAGAAAGGCGGATCAGCAACACACACGGGCTACTCGGAGCGGCACGCGAAGAGCGGGGTGGATGCCAGACTGCCCGGGATTGAAACCTGGCCCAATCAGTATAAGGGCTACGAGATCACCATCGAGATTCCGGAATACACCGCCATCTGCCCCAAGACCGGGCTCCCCGACTTCGGGACGATCCGATTGCGCTATATGCCGGACAAGGCCTGCCTCGAGTTGAAGTCCCTGAAGATGTACATCCACGCCTACCGAAACCTCGGCATCTTTTACGAGAATGCCGTGAATCGCATCCTGCAGGACGTCGTCGCCTCCTGCCGTCCCGTCTGGGCCGTCGTGACCGGAGAATTCACCGCCCGCGGAGGGCTCTCCTCCACGATTGAAGCGAAGTATCCCTGAGTCGGCCATGAAGGGACTGCTCATCGTCGTCCTCATCGTAGGGTCCTACTGGTGGTTCTGGGGAAGGACCGACAGCGCTGTGAGCGTGATCGAAGCCCAGTTGCAGGCCGTCGAGAAACGGGAGTTCGCTGCAGCCTACAATTATCTCGCGACAAAGACCAAGGCCGCCATGCCGCCCGAAGATTTTCAGGAGCGTGTCGAGAAGAACGCCGTCGTCATGGGCCGCGCCAAGAGCCAATTCTGGTCCCGATCGATCGAGAACGACGTCGCGACCATCTCCGGCACCATCGAGTCCCTCGACACCAAGCAAACCAAGGCCCGCTATGTCCTCATCAAGGAAAACGACCGCTGGGTCATTCAAAGCTTCTCCTTCCAATAATTCCTCCCGTCGTTGAACGGGCTCCAAACAAAAAAAGGGGGCGGCAATCCATGCCGCCCCCTTTGTCTTCCCCGAATAAGCTAGAACGCCAGGTCGTCCGGCGGCGTCTTCAGCAGCGCCGCGAACCGGGACTTATCAACCGCCTTTTCGAACGCTTCTTCCGGACTAATCCACTTTTTGGTCAGCAACTCCAGAATCGCGTCATCCAGGGTCTGCATCCCGAGTTTCTTGCCCGTCTGCATGACCGACGGAATCTGGAAGATTTTTCCGTCGCGGATCAGGTTGCCGATGGCGTTGTTGCACACCAGGATTTCCAGCGCCGCGCACCGCCCCTTGACATCCGCACGCTTGAACAGATTCTGCGCGATGATCACACGCAGACTGGTCGACAGCGTATTGCGAATCTGCGGCTGTTCCTCGGCTGGAAACACCTCGATGACGCGATCGATGGTTTTCGGCGCGTTGATCGTATGGAGCGTGCCGAAGACCAGGTGGCCGGTCGCCGCCGCTTCGACCGCGAGGCGAATGGTTTCCAGGTCCCGCATCTCGCCGACCAGGATGATGTCGGGATCCTCTCGGAGCGCACCGCGAAGCGCCGACCCGAATGACTTCGTATGCAGCCCCACCTCACGGTGGTTGACGATGCAGCCCTGGCTTTGATGCACGAATTCGATCGGATCCTCGACGGTGATGATATGGTCCTTGCGGTTCTTGTTCGCGTGGTCGATGATGCCGGCCAGCGTCGTGGACTTGCCGCTGCCGGTCGGACCCGTGACCAGGACCAGCCCTTTTTTCAGCATGGCGGATTTGAGCAGAATCGGCGGCAGCCCGAGCTGCTCCGCCGTCAATACCTTGGTGGGAATCTGCCGGAAGACTGCTGCGCAGCCGTATTTTTGATTGAAAAAATTGCACCGGAACCTCGCCAGGCCCGCGATCTCGTAGCCGAAATCCACGTCGCCGGTCTCTTCGAACTGCTTGATCTTCGCTTCGGGGGCGATTTCATAGAGCATCGCGCGAAGCGACTCGTGCTCCAGCACCGGCTCGGCCTCGATCCGCTCCATCTCGCCCCGGACACGCAGGACCGGCTTCTGCCCTGACGGCAGGTGCAGGTCCGACGCTCCATGATCGAACATGATCTTGAACAGCGCATCAATCTTGGCCATGACAGGTCCTCCGTACTATCGAATTCGTCCGAAACGAGGCGCAACGGTACCACAAACCAGCACGCGGGTAAATATGCCCGAAGATGTGATGGAACTCGGAGGCGTGATCGTACGAAATGCGCGCCGGAGGCTATCGCGGCAGTCTGCTAGTGATAACTTTCTGCATCAGTCGGATACTTCCCCTGCTCGACTTCTTCCTTATAGCGACGGAGCGCCTGGAGCGCGTCGGCTTTGAGATGCGCGTAGGGCTTGAGGAACTTCGGCGCGATGTCGTCGAACAGGCCCAGCAGATCGTAGAGCACCAGCACCTGCCCGTCGCAGTGCGCGCCGGCGCCGATGCCGATGGTGGGAATGGTCAGCGACTCGGTCACGGTTTTTGCCAGCGCCGCTGGAATCGCCTCCAGCACCAGGGCAAAGATCCCGGCTGTTTCCAGAGCTTTGGCGTCGGCCAGCAGCGCGTCAGCCTGCTCCGGCTGCTTCCCCTGCACCTTGTAGCCGCCGTATTGATGCACGGATTGCGGCGTCATGCCGAGGTGCCCCACGACCGGAATGCCGAATCGGGTCATCGCCTGCACCTGATCCACGACCGCGGCGCCGCCTTCGAGTTTCACCGCCGCCGCACCGGCCTGCAACAATCGTCCGGCGTTGCGCACCGCCTCTTCCACGCTCACCTGGTAGGAAAGAAAGGGCATGTCCGCAATCACCAGCGCCCGCTGCGCCGCTCCGGCCACCAGCCTGGTGTGGTAGAGCATGTCCTCCATCGTGACCGACAGCGTGTCCGGTTTTCCCTGCACGACGACGCCGAGCGAATCGCCGACGAGAATCGCTTCGATCCCCGCCTGCTCGACGATCCTGGCGAACAGGGCGTCGTAGGCCGTCACGAGGATGAGCTTCTTCCCCTCGCGCTTATATTGTTGAAATGCGGGAACCGTCATCCGTGCCATGGGATGAATCCTACCATAGAGAACCGCGAAGCGTGAAATGAGAGGCAGTTTAACCGAGTTGAGCTTTTGTCAAAACTTCAGGGAGGCGGTCGATCGCCTTGAGAACCATCAGATGCACGCCGTC
>JAIBHQ010000230.1 GCA_020028595.1 Nitrospirota bacterium | reverse complement strand
TTCAACTACAGCTGGCTGCCGCTCAATCTGCACCGGCTGGTGGGCAATGTGACTTTCGGCGGCTTTATCACAGGGTTGATCGCCGCCTACATGTATATGGGGGCGAAGGACGACAAGGAGCGGGCCTATTACGACTGGATGGGCTTCGTCGGCAATCTCATCGGCGTGGGCGCGCTGCTGTTCCTGCCGTTTATGGGCTACCTGCTGGCCTACGAGCTCTGTGATTATGACGCCTCGATCTGTCCCTATATGATGGCCGACCAGCTCTCAATGTTCTTCGAGATGCAGGGGGCCATGATCGGGCTGATCTTCCTGGCCAGTAATTACTATATATGGTTAAGCATGAAGCGGATCGAAGGGGTCGAACGGGTGCGGATTTCCGTTCTGGCCGTGCTGGTCATGATCGCGCTGCCGTTCGTCATGACCTGGACCTGGACGCAGTGGCCGGTTCCGGATCCCAAGTCGCTGGCCGTGCTGTTGCCGTTGGTGTTGCTGCCGGTGATCTTCGGCCGGTTTATCCCGTTCACGGTGTCCTCGCGTGCTGCGATCAAGGTCTCCTTCCTGATGGTGATCGTGGGCAACGCGATCTGGATGACGCCTCACGGCTTTGTCGCGACGGGGGCGAAATTGGTCGAGGAACTGGAGCTGCCGGGCGATTGGAGTTTTCTGGCGCTGATGCCGGCGAAGAATTCTGCGGCGATCACGCTCGTCTTCGTCACGGTGGTCAGCTATATCATCTATAACCGCGCGATCAAGCAGGGCACCATTGTCTGGGGCAAGATCGATTTCGCCTCCCAGTTCGTGCTGATCTTCCTGGCGTTCAGCGCCATCTGGACGATGGGACTCATGGGCGCGGTCCGGTCGTTGCTCCGCAAGTATTACCACACCTACAATCTGGTGCCGGATTTCACCGCCGAGTCGTTTACGCCGACGCTGGCCTATTCGGCCTGGTGGATTACGGGCATCACGCTGGTATTTTACATTGTCGTGAGTTTTGCCATCATTATCACGTTGCGTGCGTCCGAGTCGAAAACGCACGTGCACGAAGGCAGCCCGGCGCCGGCCGGAGCCAAGTGACGCGGTGGACAGCGTAGTCTATCTATTATTGAGGGCGGCATGAACGAGCAACCGAGTTTTTTCAAGAGTGTCGTGAAGAAGGGGGTCATCGGGGCTGTCATCGGTGCTGTATTTTTCGGCGCCGCCACAGCGCTCGGATTCCCTCCCATCTTCCGCTACATGTTCGTGGCCTATGCCACACTGGGGACCGCGGTCTTTATTCTGTTGGATGCGCCGGCGCTTCCAACGTTTGGCGGCCTCAAGGCAGTGGTGGCGCTCCTGGCGTTCTATCTGGTGCTGTCTGTGGTCTACATCGGTGGGGCGTCGCTCTGGCCTCAGTACGATCCGGAGGACGAGAAGGGGAAGATCATCAAGCTCCTGGAGGCGAAGCGGAGAGCTTCCGAGCAAGGCAAGGCCGAGGAACTTCTGGTCCGGGCCAAGGCGTTGTCCGAGAAAGCCGACTCGATCATGCAACGGCTGCAGACGCTCGGAGGGCCGACAGTGGCGGCGCCTGCTGCGGGCGGAGCCAAGGCCGGGGGCGCCGCGCCGGCCTCCGGCGACATCGTCGCCCTGGGCAAGGAGCAGTGGGAGTTGCAGGAATGCTACAACTGTCACAAGTTGGAGGGCAAGGGCGGCAAGAAGCGGGGCCCCGAGTTGGATAATATCGGCAGCCTGTTGAAGCCTGATGAGATGAAAGAGAAAATCCTCGATCCGCGGAGTTGGATGGCGGAAGGTTTCGAGAAGGAATACGAGAAGAAGAAGATGCCGGACAAATACAAGGAATTGATGGAAGACAAGGACGTTGACGCGCTCGTGGCGTTCCTGGCCACCTTGAAGAATCCGGCGGTGAATACGCCCAAGCCGATCAAGAAGAAGTAGCATGCAGCCCAAGCTGAAATCGAAAGTTCGGTGCACCGACCGGGAAGTCGGCGAAATCACCCACGTGATTGTCGATCCCCTCTCGCACGAAGTCAGCCACATCGTCGTCGGCGGGAACGGTGCCGCTGGCCGCCAGGTGCCGATGGCGGAAGTGCAATCGGTCGCGGACGGTCTGGTGCAATTGCGGACCGCGTCCGGCGCGCTGGCGCAGTTCCCTCCGCTCAAGCGCGAGGATTACGTCACGATTCACGAAGTCGAAATCGCCCACCTCGAAGACCATCTGCATGTCGAGTCCGGGGAAGTGCTGGTGCCGCTGCCGACGCTGGAGCGGAACGTCCCGCGCCGGACCTTCTTCATGAATCTGACGCATGCAATCGGGACGCTGGTCGCGCTGCCGCTCGCCTTCCCGGTTCTGAAATACCTCATGAAGCCGATGTATTCCCCGTTTGACAATGCGTGGCTCAAGGTCGGCAACGTCAACCGGATCAAGACCGACGACGTCGGCGGAGGTGGACAAGAATGTCTGGATCCTGAAAGCCTCGCCGGCCGTGCTGGAGGAAGTGTATAAGGGCAAGGATATGGAGTTTCGGGACCAGGTCGGCCACCTGGTCTGGACCAACAAGAAAGATGTTCCCTACGTCGTCTTCTCCGGCAAGTGTCCGCATCTCGGCTGTGGCTATAAATGGCGGAAGGTGCCGAAACTGGGGAAGGAAATTTTCCTGTGTCCCTGCCACCTCAGTATTTATGAGCCGAGCGGCAAGGTGCTGGATGGCCCGGCCCCGCGCCCCCTGGATACGCTGCCGATTCGCGTGGATGCAGGCGGGAATGTTGAAATCATCGACATGGAATTCAAAGCGGGAACCAAAGCCCAAACCCGGATTGTCTGATGAGCAGCCAACCCAACGTATTAGAAAAAGTTATCGCGTTCGTGGACGAGCGGGTCGGCCTGAAGACTCTCCAGGCCAAGATGCTCAACGAACCGGTGCCGGGCGGATCGCGATGGGCCTACATCTTCGGCTCCGTGCTGTTGTTCATCTTCATCATGCAGGCCGTGACCGGTATCTTATTGATGTTCTATTACGTGCCGAGCGCCGACCACGCCTATGCCAGCACGCAGTACATCATTCATGAAGTGGATTACGGCTGGTTTCTGCTGAGCTATCACTTCTGGGGCTCGTCGGCCATGGTGGTCATGGTGTTCGCCCACATGTCGCAGGTCTTTCTGTGGGGCGCCTACAAAAGTCCACGGGAAATGATCTGGCTGGTCGGACTGGCGCTGTTCGGGATCGTCATGGGCTTTGGTTTCACGGGGTACCTGTTGCCGTGGGACCAGCGGGCCTATTGGGCCACCACCGTCGGTGTCGAGATCATGGACAAAACGCCGATCGTCGGCGACTTCATGGCCCGGTTTCTCAAGGGCGGGGCCACGCCCGGACAGATGACGCTCAGCCGGTTTTTCGTGATCCACGTGATGATTCTGCCCGCGACGTTGATGGGTCTGGCCGGGCTGCACATCTTCCTGTTCCGGAAAGCCGGGCCGGCCGGTCCGTTCCGTGGGACACCGGAAGAACTCAAGGCCAAGACGGATTATTTCTTCCCACGCCAGATCTGGAAGGACATGGTGGCGATGGGCGCGGTGTTCGCGGCCATTTGCAGCCTGGCGTTCATCGAACCGGTCGTCTTGCTGGAGGAAGCGACGCCCGACCCCGGTGAATACCATCCGGAGCCGGAGTGGTATTTCCTGTTTCTCTTCCAATTGCTGCGGTTGAAAATATTCTCCGGAGAGTTCGGCCAGTTCCTCGGTGCGATCGCCATTCCGGGAGCCTTCATGGCGCTGCTCGCGGCACTGCCGTTCATTGACCGAGGCCCCGAGCGCAACATTTTCAAGCGGCCGGTCGCCTTGATCGGATGGATCGTGGTGATGGCTGCCATTCTGATTTTCACGGTGTCGGCGATCATCAACCGGGAATTTTTGGACTAGGCCGAGAAGGTTCAATTGGCATGACTGATCAGCCGACTCAGATGTCGCCGGTGAAGTTGGGGCTGGCTGTGGCGTGGCCGGCGTTCTGGACCGGCATGCCGATCAAGATCGTGCTGGCCTTGCTGCTGCTCGCCATGGGCCAGCATCCCTGGGAGTTTCCCGGACTGGCATTTCTCCTGCTGCTGTCTATTCCTGTCGATATCTGGGCCGTGGGCCTCAGTGGCCGGACGGTGTTGCTGGAACGGTTGGGTGTGGAACCGCCGGCCTCGCTTGGTCTGACCCTTTGGTGGCAGGGCGCGGCGCTCTATGCCACCTATGGATCGCTGGCCTGTTTTCTTGAACGCCAGACGATCGCCGGCTCCAAGGCTGTCGTGGCCAGGATTCTGGATAGTGAACTGCTGAAGGTGATTCCGATTGCCGAGCGGATCAGTATC
>JAIBHQ010000229.1 GCA_020028595.1 Nitrospirota bacterium | reverse complement strand
CTACTACGTTTTCCCCAATCTCGAGATGCTGAACGTGAAAGGGCAGGCGGCGGTCGGGGTGGGAGTCCCCTACGCCTACCAGGCGACGGCGTCCCTCTATGGGCTGCTCTATACCGCCGCGCTTCTGGTGGGGGCCTGCATAATTTTCCAACGACGGGATTTTTGATCTTCACGAAGGAATGACGATGCCGCTCCTGGACAAAATTCAACGCCGCGAGGCCGTCATCGGGGTCATCGGGTTGGGCTACGTCGGTCTCCCGCTGGCGGTCCTGCAGGCCAAGACGGGATATCGCGTGGTCGGCATCGATGAGTCACGCGGCAAGGTCGAGCGGGTGAACCGCGGCGACAATTACATTTCGGACGTGGATGACGCCGAATTGCAGCAGGCCGTCACCTCCGGACGGCTCACGGCGACGACGGATTTTGATGCGCTGAAAAAATGCGACGTCGTGCTGATTTGCGTGCCCACCCCGCTGACCCGGAACAAGGAGCCGGACATCAGCGCGATCCTCAAGGTGACCCATGAGCTGGCGCGGCGCGCGCACCCCGATATGCTGGTGGTCCTGGAGAGCACGACGTATCCCGGCACGACGGAGGAAGTCATGCTGCCGATTTTGTCGGCCGGAGGGCTGAAAGCAGGCCAGACTCTCTACCTGGCATTCTCGCCGGAGCGTGTCGATCCGGGCAACCGGTCTTTCAAGACCCACAACACCTTCAAACTGGTGGGCGGGGTGACGCCGGCCTGCCTGCGGATCGCGCAGGCATTCTACGAGCAATCCGTCGTGAAGATTCACCCCGTCTCCTCGACGCGCGTGGCCGAGATGACCAAGGTGTTCGAGAACGTGTTTCGGTCCGTCAACATCGCGCTGGTCAACGAGCTGGCCGTGCTCTGCGACCGGATGGGGTTGAATGTCTACGAGGTGATTGACGCCGCAGCCACGAAAAACTTCGGCTTCATGCCGTTTTATCCCGGCCCCGGCGTGGGTGGGCACTGCATCCCGCTCGATCCCTATTACCTGGCCTGGAAATCAAAAGAATACGATCTCCACACCCGCTTCATCGAGCTGGCCGGAGAGATCAATGAAGGCATGCCCTATTACGTGATGGCCAAGCTCCAGCGCCTGCTCAACCAGCGCGGGCGCTGCCTCAACGGGGCGAACATTCTCGTCCTCGGCGTGACCTACAAGGCGGATGTCGCTGATTGGCGCGAAACACCGGCGATCAAGGTGATGGAGCTGTTGATGCGCGAGGGGGCGGCGCTGTCCTATGCCGATCCATTTACGCCGTCGGTGACGATCGGGGAGCGCTCCTACAAAGGCGTGGAGGTCACCGCCGCTCGTCTGAAGGAGAGCGCCTGCGCGCTGATCCTGACGGCTCATTCCGCGTTCGACTATGAGCAGATCGTCCGCCATGCTCCGCTGGTGTTTGATACCCGCAACGGCACGCGACACGTCAAGGGGGACAAAAATTCCGTGATCCTGCTGTGAACGTCTCCCGCCCACTTTCATGAGGGTATCCGCCGGGAAGGCGTGTGAGGCAGCCGGGTTGGATGGAACGAAAGAGGGGCGATCGACATGTCCGTGATGGCAGGGGAATCGAAACTCGCAGGATGGCAGAGAGTCGGGCGCCGGTCCGAATTGAGCTGGCTGCTGACCCGTGATGCACTCCGCAAGCAATTCGCCAGCTCGCTCCTCGGTCTCTGGTGGGCCTTCCTGAAGCCGGTGTTACTGGTCGGTGTCTATGCGTTCCTCGTGTTGTCCGTCTTCCGGCCGTCGGCGGGGGCCGGGTCCAATCCAGCCGACTACATACTCATATTGATGAGCGGCATGGCGCCGTGGCTGTTGCTGGCCGAACCGCTGGCCGCCGCGTCGGTTTCACTGGCAACGAACACACCGCTGCTGACGAAAGTCCTGTTTCCCATCGAGGTGCTGCCCGTGTCCCGCGTGCTGGCCGCAGTTGTCTCGGGTGGAACCGCCTTGCTCCTGTTGCTGATGTTCCTCGGCATGCAGGGTCGCCTGGGCCTGTGGGCGGCCGCCGTGCCGGTGGCCGTGATGCTTCAAATACTGTTCGTGCTGGGATTGGGCTGGCTGACCGCCGCCGTGGCCGTGACGTTGCCCGACGTCATTCACGCGCTCCCGTTTCTCTTGAATCTGTGGATGCTGCTCAGTCCTGTCCTCTACAGCCCGGAGATGGTCCCTGCAGGCTGGGGCTGGCTGGGGATCGTCAATCCCATGTGGCCGACCATCGCCGTGTACCGGTCGCTGCTGCTGGACAACGCGGCGCCGGATCCGGCGCACCTGGCGATCATGACGGGGTGGGCCGCGGCAAGCTTTCTGATCGGCTATGTGATTTTCATGAAGCGCCGCACCATGTTCGCGGATGTGGTCTGATGCACGCGATCCGGGTCATCGAACTGTCGAAAGCCTATCGGTATTACGCCTCGCGGGCCGATCGCCTGAAAGAGTGGGCCTGCCTGGGCCTGAAACGGTATGCCGCGACGGTGGACGCGCTGCAGGGAATCTCCTTCGAGGTGCCCGCCGGGGAATCGGTGGGCATCATCGGGAGAAACGGCGCCGGGAAGAGCACGCTGCTCCG
>JAIBHQ010000044.1 GCA_020028595.1 Nitrospirota bacterium | reverse complement strand
TCACTTGCACGACCTTTTGAAAAGCGGCGTGGTCTAACCGCTCGCGCCCGAGGGCAGGAGAGTGCCAGCATGCGTACGACGGACACGCTCAAGCAATCGGACTTGATCGCAAATCTCAATCTTCCGAATTTCCTGACCGTCGTCAGGATTCTGTTGATCCCGGTCTTTGTCGTACTCTTTTCCGATCCGACACCGGACCGCTCATTGGCTGCCGCGGTCGTGTTTGTGGTGGCCGCGGTGACGGATCTCCTGGACGGGTATCTCGCGCGCCGCCATTCGCAAATCACCCGGCTTGGCCGCTTGCTGGACCCCATCGCCGACAAATTGCTCGTGTTATCCGGTCTGATTTTGCTCGTGCAATTCGATCGTGTGGCAGCCATTGTGGCCATCCTGATCATCGCGCGTGAAGTCGCCGTCACCGGCGTGCGCGCCATCTCGGCCGCCCAGGGAATCATTCTTGAAGCCGAGACGACCGGGAAATACAAGATGGTGGTCCAGGTCGTCGCGATCGTGCTCCTGCTGCTCGAGGACGGCAGCCTGCCTGTCTCCTGGCATCCGCACGAAGTCGGAACAGGGCTGCTCTACGTGGCCCTGGCACTGGCCCTGTATTCAGGACAACGCTACCTCGTGAGTTTTTGGCATCAAAGCTCAACCAAAGGGTTATAGATGGGATCGTTGCAGTCGGGCGACTGGCTTCCAATTCTTCTGGCGCTTGGCGGATATCTGGCAGGCTCGGTTCCGTTTGGCATCGTGGTCTCGAAATGCCTGGGTGCTCCTGACCCCAGAACCGCCGGCAGCCGCAACATTGGGTTCACCAATGTCCTGCGCGTGTCCGGCAAAAAGGCCGGGCTGCTGACCCTGGCCGGTGACATGGGAAAAGGATGGGCCGTCGGATGGCTGGCGGTTCACACCATCGATCACGAAACCTGGATATTGGCTATCGCCCTCTGTCCAGTCCTGGGGCACCTCCTTCCTGTCTTTCTCAGGTTTCAGGGCGGGAAAGGGGTGGCCACCGCCATAGGCGCAGTCGGTGGCATTGCGCCGCCCGTGGGGCTGGGACTGGTCGCGATCTGGCTACTTACCGCCGCTCTCTGGCGATACTCTTCAGGAGCGGCCCTGGCCGCGTTCTGTACCTTGCCCATCCTGGCAGTGCTGGCCGGGAAGAGCGGACAATTCCTGGTCTTCACACTGGTTTTGAGTGGAATTATCCTGGCGCGCCATTCGGGGAACATCGCGCGGCTCTGGCATGGTACCGAGCCGAAGATCGGTCAATCTTCTAGTTTACATAATACCTCTTATCAGACTCAGTAAATTCACAGGGACCAACCATGACCGTCGAGTTTCTCCGCCGCATCCGCAAGGAATTTACGCTGACGGCCCGCGGCATCCATGAAACCGTGCTGGCAATTGCAGAACGCGTAAACCGGAAGGTTCAGATCCTTAAATTGCACTGGCAGGCCGCCTCCCTATGCGATGAAATTGAGCGCCTCCAGCAGCATCTCGGCGCCGAACTCTGCACCGTGCTCGCAACACACGACGGCGGACTGGCACATGCGGCGCTTCCGGGCGTGACCGAACAGCGTGTCGCCGAAACCGCGTCCCGCGTGCGCGCACTCAAAAAAGAGCTCTTGCAGGTCGATCCGCGTGTCCGGCAGATTGAATCCGAGGCATTGCGCGAAGATCTCCTCACCCTGGAACGCGACCTCTTTCTTCGTTCAGCGACAATCGAGCGGCTTCGAGTCGTTCAAGGGGCGCCTGCGATCGGCTGCACGGTCGGTCAGCTCGGGCTCCCGGCTTCCGTTCGCCTCGTGATGGTGTTACGCGGCCCCTCGTTGGTCCTCAGTTTTGACACCGTCGTGCTCAGACCGGGCGATACGGTGATTTTATTAGGCCTTCGAGAAGAACTGAAGGCTGTCCTCCCCATTTTTCTGGAACGAAAGCGAGCGACGGCATGAGCACCGTACGGCTCGGATGGTGCATCGGGATACTGAGCCTGGCACTCTGGCTGCCGCTCGACGCAGACCGGCCCGTTTCCGCCTCGGCCGAGCCGGGCGGACTCCATCTGCTCGAGGAGATGCAGGACGTCATCACGGACCTGGCCGAACGCGTGAAACCGTCCGTAGTCAGCGTGGGAGCCATCCGCCCCAAGGACACCCTGCGCGAGCGGCCTCCGAATGCGCCGGGGTCCGGCTCCGGCGTGATCATTGACCAGGACGGGCATATCATTACGAATAATCACGTCGTCAGCGACGCCACCGAAGTCGAGGTTCGGCTGTCTGACAAAACCAAGTTCATCGCCCAGGTCATCGGCAAGGATCCCGACACCGATTTGGCCATTTTGAAAGTCACCACGGACCGGAAGCTGCCCAGCGCACACTTCGGCGACTCCTCTACCGTCAAGGTCGGCCAATGGGCCCTTGCGGTGGGAAATCCCTTTGGACTGGACCGAACCGTCACCTTGGGCGTCATCAGCGGGATCGGACGCGAAAACATGAACTTGTCCCGCTATGAGAATTTTCTCCAAACCGACGCTTCCATCAACCCCGGAAACTCAGGCGGCCCGCTGTTCAATATGCACGGCGAGGTCATCGGCATCAACACGGCCATCATCAACTTCGCCCAGGGCATCGGCTTTGCCATCCCCTCAAACATGGCCAGGCAGGTCATGGAACAACTCCTCGTGCGAGGCAAGGTGGTCCGAGGATGGCTGGGCGTGGGCATTCAGCCGGTGACGGCCGATCTCGCGGAGAAATTCGGCGTCACCGAAGGCGAAGGCGTGCTGGTGAATGAAGTGTTTGACAATGATCCGGCCTCCCGCGCCGGCATTAAACCGGGCGACATCATCACCAAAGTGGACGGCAAAGCCGTGGAAACACCCAATATGCTGTCCCGCCTTATCGCCACCCTGCCGCCAGGCGCCACCGCAAAAGTCGAAGTCATCCGTGACGGACGCCGCCAATTACTGCCCGTCCCGCTCAGCGAGCGCCAGGATGCCCCGGTCGTCGCCTCCCTGCCCCCTCCGTCACGATCGGAAGTCAAACTCGGGCTGGACGTTCAGGAATTGACCGCCGAGTTGGCGGGCAAGTTCAAACTCAGAGAGTCTACCGGCGTGCTGATTGCCAAGGTGGATCGCGGCAGCATTGCGGAAGCGGAAGGCCTGAGGGAAGGAGACCTCATCAGGGAAGTCAACCGCGTTGAAGTGGCCTCTGTGAACGCCTTTACGACGGCCGTCTTAAAAGCCAAGCGCGGAGACACCATCCTGTTACGAGTGCTTCGCGAAATCCGCGCGTTTTATGTCGTCCTGAAGCCGGCCGACAAGTAGGCTGCTCAGGCCATCGCATGTTTTGCCGCTTTGTGCTCCTCAATCACCCGTGCCGCCAGCTCCCGCGGCACTTCCTCGTACGAGGAAAACTCCATCCCATAGGTGGCCCGGCCGCCGGTAATTGAGTTCAGCATCGGCGCATAGATGAGCATTTCAGCCAGCGGGACGGCCGCATGAATCATCTCGGCATGGCCTTTGGCCGTCACGCCGATGATCCGGCCTCTCCTGGCATTGAGATCGCCGATCACCGCCCCCACCACGTCGTCCGGCGTCGTCACCTCCACGCTCATGATCGGCTCAAGCAGGACCGGCAGCGCCTGCTCCATCGCTTTCTTGAACCCCATCGAGGCGGCAATCTTGAACGACATTTCAGAAGAATCCACGACGTGGTAGGACCCATCATAGACCGTCACGCGCACATCCACGATCGGGAATCCTGCCAGGCCGCCTTCGTGCATCGCTTCGACGACACCTTTTTCGATCGCCGGGATGAAGTTTCTCGGGATCGCGCCCCCGACGACCTTGCTGGCGAACTCAAAGCCGACTCCCCGCGATAACGGATCGACTTGCAGCCAGCAGTCGCCGTACTGCCCGTGCCCGCCCGTCTGTTTCTTATATTTTCCCTGGGCCTGCGCCATTTTCCTGATCGTTTCTTTGTACGGCACTTTCGGGACGTGAATGTCCACCTCCACGCCATACTTCCGTCGTAACTTCTCAAACGTCACGTCGACATGCAGTTGTCCCATGCCGCCGAGAACCATTTCCTTCGTCTCCGGGTTTCGAGTGAACTCCAGCATGGGATCTTCTTCGACCAGCTTGTGCAGTCCCACGCTCACCTTCTCGATGTCCGCCTTTGCCTTGGGCTCCAGGGCAAAGGAGAACACCGGTTTGGGCAGCGGCACGCGGGCAAAGAGAATGGGGTGCTTCTCATCACACACCGTATCCCCCGTCTGCGTGTCTTTCAGCTTGGCAATCGCCGCGATGTCACCGGCACTGATCTGCTGGGCCGGCGTGTACTTTTTTCCCAGGATTGTAAAGAGATGCCCGCCTTTCTCCTTCACACGCCTGCCCGCATTCATGAACGGCGCGTCGGCATGCAGCGTTCCGGACAGGACCCGCAGATAGGTCAGGTGACCCGCAAACGGATCAATCAGGGTCTTGAAGACATAGGCGGAAAATGGATCGTCGGCAGCCGGCACGCGCACAGCCTCCTCACCCGTCTGAGGATCCGTTCCTTTGACCGGCCGAAGCAAAGCCGCTTCTGCAGGCGACGGCAGATACGCGGCCAGCGCATCCAGCAGAGGCGCCGTGCCGACATTGCGCACCGCGGATCCGCACAGAACCGGAACGAACGTTCTTGCGCAAGTCCCCGCTTTCACGCCCTGCATGATCTCCGCCTCTGCCAGATCGCCCTGAGCCAGATACTTTTCAACCAACCGGTCATCCGTTTCTGCCGCGCTTTCCACGAGCTTCTTTCTTGCCTCCCCGACCAGCCCGCCGACACCGGCAGGCACGTCGCCTCGCAGAACCTTCGCGCTGCCTGCAACAGGCCGATAGGCCGCGCCTTCGATGACATGTGCGACGCCCTCGAGCCGCCCTTCCGCGCCGATCGGAATTGTCACCGGCACGGTGCGGATCTCGAGCACGTCCTCGCACGCCTTGAGCACCGGCTCGATCGCGGTCCGTTCCCTGTCCAGTTCGTTCACGAAAAGGATGCAGGGCAATCGAAGGTCGCTGATCGTCGTCCAGATTTTCTCCAGTTCCGTTCGCATGCCCGATGCCGCTCCCAGCACAACGAGCACCCCGTCGACCGCATGCAGTGCGAGTTTGGTTTCCCCCTGAAAACTCAGCGCGCCGGGCGTATCCAGCAGATTAAACGTCGTACCCTTCCAAGGGAAATGCGCCACCGCCGTGCTCACGGAAACTTTCCGGTGAATCTCCTCCGGCTCAAAGTCGGATACCGTATTCCCGTTCGCGATGGATCCCATCGCTGGAATGACGCCGGCCGCATAGAGAAGCGCTTCGACAAGAGATGTCGTCCCGGCTCCGGCAGCGGAAACGACCGCAATATTCCTGATCGTGTCGGCATGCGCATCTTTCCCCATACATCCTCCCCCGGGACATGACCGCCGGCAATCAGGCCGGTCGGCTCCTCCCGGTCATTCCAGTCGAATCACACGTGGCGCCTGGATGGCCTCAACCATCTCCGCCCAGAGCGTCTCCGGCGCCTTGTCGAAAATGCTCGTCGGGTCGGCCGGAACCACCGCCCAGGACCCCATGGCCATCTCAAATTCCAATTGCCCTGGCGCCCACCCGGTATAGCCGGCGTAGGCACGAAACGTTTCTGTCGGCTGCGGTTTCGTGATGACCCGCTCGAGAGTCTCTTGATGCAGTCCCAGATACACACGCTCAATAACTTTTTTCATTCTCTCCGGAGCCTCGACGATGCGAAACAGCATGAGAATTCCGTCCGGCTGAACCGGTCCTCCGGCAAACAAGACATACGACGTCCCCTTCAACACGGACACGTTCGGGAGCGCTTCAGAGAGCGGGACTGCGGTCGGCCGGTTGATGATGACCCCCAATGTCCCTTCTGCTTCGTGTTCGCAGATCAGCACAACGGTTTGCTGGAAGTTCGGATCCGTCAGGCTTGGGTGCGCGACAAGCAGCACTCCCTTTTTAAGGGCACGCGTGGAGGGAACCTCCGGCTTGTTCTCCGCAAGGACAAGATCAGGCAGTCCAATGAGATAGGACGAAACGAGCGCAGACAGGGAAAGAAGCGCACCGGGAAGCAACCGGCACAGGAAGGAGCAGTCACTGGATCGCCCTACGGTAGTCATTCTGCACCCACCGCAGTCGAATTCCCGCCATGTCGTATGGACCCGGGCGGCTATGCAGAGGCTTGCTTATACCAAAATGCACCGGACCAAACAAATCATTTCTTGGCCCGCCCGACAGTTGCGCGCGCAGGCCGATCCTGGTTCAGCCATCCCTGATCGGCAAAACTCGTATAGCGCCCGTCGCCGACAATCAGATGGTCCAGCACCTGGATGCCCAGCAGCTCACCGGCAGCAACCAGCCTGGCAGTCAGCACCCGGTCCTCCTCGCTGGGGCTGGGATCGCCGCTCGGATGATTGTGTACAAAAATCACCGCCGCCGCAGACTCCCGGACGACCAGATTGAACACCTCGCGGGGATGCACGATGCTCATCGTGAGGCTTCCCTCTGAGATCGTCGCGTCTCTGATGATGACATGCTTGGCGTCCATCAGCACGATCTTGAACATCTCATGGCGGAGATCCCGCAGCAGCGGATAGTAGTGCCGAAACAGGTCCGCGCTGGATGCAATCTTCGTCCCGCTCGACAGCGGTGCCGCCAGCACGCGCTTGCCCAGCTCAATCGCCGCCTTCAGCTGCGCCGCCTTGGCCGGGCCGACACCGGAAATCCGGCAGAGTTCCTCCACGCTACGGTTGGACAGCCCGCGCAGGCCGTCCAATTGCCGCAAGAGATCCATGGCCACTTCAACGGCCGAGGAATCCTGGCGTCCCACACGCAGCAGAATTGCCAGCAATTGCGCATCCGACAACGCCCCAGGACCGTCCTGCAGCAGTCGCTCCCGTGGTCGTTCACTCAGTGGCCACTGATGAATTCCGCCTCTTTTTGCT
>JAIBHQ010000228.1 GCA_020028595.1 Nitrospirota bacterium | reverse complement strand
CTGAAGGACATCGCGCAGCCGGCGCCGTTCGTGCCGGCCACGAAGCCCGCGGACGATCTGATGAAGCAGTTCCGGCAGGAGCACCGGCACATGGCGGTCGTCGTCAACGAGTTCGGGGGCATGATGGGCATCGTCACGCTGGAGGATCTCCTGGAAGAGGTGGTCGGCGAGATCATGGACGAGACCGACATCACCGAAGAACTGATCAAGCGCATTGCAAAAAACCAGATCCTGGTCCACGGCCGGACCGAAGTACGGCGCATCAACGAATTTCTCAAGACGGAATTCGAAGATGAGTCCAATACGATCAGCGGGCTGATCCAGCAGCGGCTGGGACACATTCCGGCTGTCGGCGAGGAGGTGCGAATCGGGCAGAGCCGCCTGGTCGTGCACGAAGCCGATGCCAAGTCCATCAAGAGCGTGCAGATCTTCAAGGAGGAGAAAGCCGGCGAGCCGCAGCCGCATGGCGAACGGCAGCCGGACGACTCAAAACACGCCGTGACCCACCGGAGTTTCTTCTTCTAGGTCTTCTCGATCAGGGCTGCGAACTCCGCTTCCGTCAGAATTTTCACGCCCAGCTTTTTCGCCTGATTCAGTTTCGAGCCGGCATCGGGGCCGGCCACGACGTAATCGGTCTGCTTGCTCACGCTGGCCGCAGCCCGTCCACCCAGTTGTTCCACGCGGCGCTTGGCCTCGTCCCGGCCGAATCGCTCCAGCCCGCCGGTAAAGACGAATGTTTTTCCCGCGAACGGCCGCGCGTCCTGGCGCGTCTCCGGAACGGCCTCGATCATGAGGCCGAGCGCGCGCAATCGTTCGATGACCTGACGGTTGTGATCCTCTTTGAAAAACGACTCGAGACTGGCGGCGATCTCAGGGCCGATCTCGTGGACGCGTTCGAACGCGTCCCGGCCGGTGGCCATGACGGCATCGAGTGTCTTGAAATGCTCGGCCAGCACGCGGGCGATGTGTTGTCCCACCTGGCGAATGCCCAGGCCCATCAGGAACCGCTCGAGCGTCACGCGTTTGCCGTGCTCGATGGCATTCAGCAGGAGAGAGGCGGATCGGTCTGCAAAGCCGTCCAGTTCAAGAAGTTGTTCCTTCTTGACTGTGTAGAGGTCGGCCAGATTGTTCACCAGTTTTCCCTCGACCAGCTGCGCAACGGTCTTTTTCCCAAGCCCCTCGATATTGAGCGCGCTCTTGGAGGCATAGTGCTCGATGGCGCCTTTGAGTTGTGCCGGACAGGCAGCCTGACCGGTGCAATAGTAATAGGCACCTTCGCGTGCAACAGCCGAGTCGCAGACCGGGCAGCGGTCCGGCATCTGAAAGGGTCGTTCGCGTTTCTGGCCCGGCACCTCAATCCGTTCCGCGATGGCGGGGATGACGTCGCCGGCCCGCTCGACTTTCACCGTGTCGCCGACGCGGATGTCCTTGCGGGCCACTTCATCGGCGTTGTGCAGCGTCGCGCGGCTGATCGTCACGCCGCCGACTTCGACCGGCTTCAAGAGGGCCAGGGGCGTGAGGGTGCCGGTCCGGCCGACGGACACGGCAATATCCTGGACGATGGTGATTTCCTTGCGCGGTGCGAATTTGTAGGCGATCGCCCAGCGTGGGCTGCGGGATTTTTCGCCGAGCCGTTCCTGCCAATCCCGGCGGTTCACCTTGACGACAAGCCCGTCGATCTCGTACGGCAGCTCGTCGCGGATGGCTTCGGTCTCGTGGTGAATGGCAATGACCTCTTCGATGGTCGCGCATTGTTTCCGGTGAGCGGGCGCCGGCAGGCCCCAGTGGACGAGGGCCTCCAATTCGTCCCAGTGCGTCGGGGGCACTGGGCCGGACTGTCCCATGATTTCGTAGCAGGTGACGACCAGCGGACGACCGGCGGTGATTCTCGAGTCCAATTGGCGCAGCGAGCCGGCCGCGGCGTTGCGCGGGTTGGCGAAGGCTTCGTCGCCGCGCTCTGTCATGCGGCGGTTGAGAGCCTGAAAATCGTCCAGCTGCATGTAGACCTCGCCGCGTACGACCAGCCGGTCGGGCGGATGGGCGTCTGATTGCAGGTGCAAGGGAAGCGAGCGAAGCGTCCTGAGATTGATCGTCACGTCTTCGCCGGTGGCGCCGTCGCCGCGTGTCGCGCCGCGGACGAACGTGCCGCGCTCGTAGACCAATTCCACCGACAACCCGTCGAACTTGGGCTCCACGGTGTAGTCCACGCGGGGCTCGCCGAGCTCTTTGTGCATCCGTTTGTCGAACGCCAGCACGTCTTCGCGGTCGAGGATGGAGTCCAGGCTCAGCATCGGCCGCTCGTGCGGCGTCTTTTTCAGCTCGTCGAGTGGCGGCGCGCCGACGCGTTGCGTCGGAGAGTCCGGCGAGACGAGATCGGGGTACGCAGTCTCCAGGTCGCTCAGGTCGCGGAAGAGGCGGTCGTACTCGGTGTCCGAGATTTCAGGCCGGTCCTTGACGTAGTAGAGGTAGTCGTGCCGGCGGAGTGCGGTTCGAAGGGCGTCGATCCGTGTCTGGGCGTCGCGTCTGTTCATGATGAATCCGATGGCAGCCGGTGAGCGCGGCAAACCGTAGCACAGAGCCGGAAAGGGGTCAAACAGGCAGC
>JAIBHQ010000227.1 GCA_020028595.1 Nitrospirota bacterium | reverse complement strand
GGCGTCCTTGAAACAGGACGTTGACCGACCGAGCGGCGAGCCCGCCCGCTTGGATGCGGGAAACCTGCATCCAAGCTTGTCGGAGCGGCGTATCGGCGGTTGCAGTAGAAGTCTTCATGAATAATGAGCGCTATGCTTTCACCGTATCTTTCGCATACACAGTCGGATCAGTTAATCCGGCTGCCTTGAAGCCCTCGAGCCTGATCCGGCAACTGTCGCAACGGCCGCAGGCGTCCCCGTTCAGGGCGGGATCATAACAACTGTGCGTCAACTGCAAGGGCGCCCCGAGCGAGACCCCCAGCCGGATGATCTCGGCCTTGGAAAGCGTCAATAACGGCGCCCGAATCTCGATGCCGCGGCCTTCGATACCGGCCTTCGTTCCCAGCCGGGCGACCTGCTCGAAGGCAGACAGATACTCCGGGCGGCAATCCGGATACCCCGAATAATCCAGCACGTTCGCGCCGATATAGATGGCCGGTGCCCCCACCGTTTCGGCATAGGCCAGCGCCAGCGAGAGAAAGATCGTGTTGCGGGCCGGCACGTAGGTGGACGGAATGCCGTCCCGACGCTCGGCCTCCGAACGATCCTTGGGCACCGGCTGGTCCGAGGTCAGGGCGGACCCGCCAAACGCGCGCAGATCGATCTCGATGACACGATGATCGGCCGCCTCGAGCGCGCGGGCCACCTGCCGGGCCCGCTCGACTTCGATGCGATGGCGCTGGCCGTAGGCAATCGTCAGAAGATAGAGGCGGCAGCCGTCTCGTCTGGCGACCGCAGCGGCCACGGTCGAGTCCAGGCCACCGCTCGCCAGCACGACTGCCTTGGGGGGAATGAAGGGCATGCGCGTTTCCGGAACCATGCGGAACGCCGACGCGGCATTCCTGCCGTTACTGCTCGCGTTCCTCGCCCTTTTCGATCTTCTCGATCAGTTCCTGCTTCGACTGGCAGGCCACGCACGACTTGGCAAAGGGAACCGCCGCCAGGCGCTTCTCGTTGATTTCCACGCCGCAATCGTCGCAAAGGCCGTAGGTACTGTCCTCCAGACGGCCCAGCGCCTCGTCGATCAACTGACGCCGCTTGTTGCGCATTTCCATCAGCGAGATGCCGAGCTCGCGATCCAGATCCATCAGCGATTGATCGCCGACATCCATGGCGGACTCCAGACGCCGGCGCTGATCCTCCGTCAGGGACGCACCCAGATTGCCGGTGATTTCCTGCATCAATTCCTGGCGCTTGCCCATCAGCATCCGATAAAGCGCCTCGCGCCGATCGGCTGCCATCGCCTTCGTCGGTCGCTTGACCGGAACCACGGGCTCCGGCACGCTCGGCCGAAACCCCGCCACCGGCTTTTTCGCGCTCACCGGCTGAGGCTTCCTGGGCGGCGATTTCCTGGCCGGCTTACTCGCCGTGGATTTCTTTTTCGCTTTGGTCTTTCCGGGCATGCGTGCTGTGCTCCTCCCCTAAAAAAGGTCGGTATTCATAACACGGCACCCTCGGTTTGACAAGCCCTAGCCCGCATTAATCATGGACGGTTCTGCTGCAATCACGGATTCGCTGCTACGACGAGCCTGGCCGCTGATCATTGCGGCCAGGCCAGCGGGCTCGCCGCTTAGTCGGTCAACGTACTCGTTGAGTACGCCTCCCTCCTTCGCGGCTCCACGCGCCGGTCTCGCGACGCGACTCCACGATTTCGCGACGAACCGCCATGAATAATGCGGGCTAACGCTATAAAGAGTGAAGTGTGCCGGGCTAGGAGTAGGTGATGAGGGAATGCACATGGCAGCCGTCGAGTTTCTCGCGTCCCTTGAGCGACGTCAGCTCGACCAGAAAGACGAGCCCGACGATCTCGGCACCCAATTGGCGGAGCAGATGCACGGTGGCCGCGGCCGTCCCGCCCGTGGCGAGCAGATCGTCCACGACCAGGACACGCTCCCCCATCTGCACGGCATCGCGATGGATCGCCAGCGAGTTGGAGCCGTATTCCAGATTGTATTTCACTTCGAAGCTGTCGGCCGGGAGTTTGCCCGGCTTGCGCACGGGCACGAAGCCCGCCTTGATCCGGTCGGCGAGGGGACCGCCGAGAATGAACCCGCGCGATTCGATGCCGATGATTTTGCTGATCTTTCGTCCGCGGTACCGGGCCGCCAGCTCGTCCAGGACCGCGCGAAACGCGCGGGCGTCCTTCAGCAGCGTGGTGATGTCGTAGAATAGAATACCAGGCTTGGGAAAATTCGGGACTTCCCGGATCAGGGCCTTGTAATTCATCTGTGCGCGGGCCGTTCCCCGCGCCTGCCGTTTTTTCATGCCGCGCTTCCTTTGCATCACAGGAGGTCCTTCGAGGTGATGGATTTACTCTCGATCGTCGCGCGCAACTTGCCCAGGGCCTCGTGCTCGATCTGCCGGACGCGCTCGCGCGTCAGGTCGAGTTCGCGCCCGATGGCTTCCAGCGTCTGCTCCTCCTCGCCGTCCAACCCGAATCGCAGCGTGATCACCCGCTGCTCCCGCTCGGACAGCGTCTGCATCCAGGTTCTGATCTCTTCGTAGCGCTGAATCCCCTCCGCCGTGTCGGCGGGCGACAGCCCATGCGGGTCGCGGATGATGTCG
>JAIBHQ010000226.1 GCA_020028595.1 Nitrospirota bacterium | reverse complement strand
GCCGCCTTCTGTGAAATCGAGGTCGGGTTGGAGGTGCTTTGGCTTTGAATGTTGGCCATGGCCGTAATCACGTCCTTGGGTCCCGCCGCGTAACCGATGCGCCAGCCCGTCATGGCATAGGCTTTGGAGACGCCGTTCACAAGTATCGTCCTCGCGGCCACTTCAGGGCCCAGCGAGGCGATGCTGACATGACGCACTCCGTCGTAGATGATTTTCTCGTAAATTTCATCCGAGATGATGGTCAGGTCGTGCGCGAGGGCGATTTTCGCGATGCCTTCCAGGGACGCGCGGTCGTACGTCGCGCCGGTCGGGTTGCACGGGCTGTTGATGATGATGGCTTTGGTGCGGGGCGTGATGTGCGCGGTGAGCAAGCCCGGCGTGATGGCATACCCATCGGCCTCGCGCGTCTGGACAAGCACCGGGGTGGCATCGTTCAGCAGCACCTGGTCCTGGTAGGACACCCAAAAAGGAGCCGGAATCAGGATCTCATCACCGGCTTCAAAGAGAGCTTCGGCAATATTGTAGAGGCTGTGCTTGGCTCCGCAGGACACGAGAATCTGTGATTTCTCGTACCGGAGACCGTGATCCGCTTCGAGTTTTTTAGCGATCGCCTGCTTGAGTTCGTCGATGCCGGAACTGGCCGTGTACTTGGTGAATCCCGCTCGAATGGCCGCTTCGGCCGCTGCTTTGATCGGTTCCGGTGTGTCGAAGTCCGGCTCGCCGGCCGCAAAATCGACGACGTCGATCCCCTGGGCAGCCATGGCCTTGGCCGTGGCTGCAATGCTGAGCGTCGGTGAGGGGACAATTCGACCTGCGCGAGCGGCGAGTTTCATGTGGCGCGTGTTCCCAGCCGCCGCAGCAATCGCTGCGCAACCTGCGGGTGCAGGAAGTCGGTCAGCCGGCCGCCGAAGCGCGCGACTTCCTTGATGATGGTGGACGTGAGATAGGAATATTCCTCGCTGGGCATGAGGAAAACGGTCTCCACGGATTTGTTCAACTTTCGGTTCATCAGGGCCATCTGGAATTCGTGCTCGAAGTCGGAGATGGCACGGAGCCCGCGAATGACGGCGTGAGCTTTCCGTTTGTGCACGTATTCCACCAGAAGCCCCTTAAAGGTCACCACCTCGACGTGTGGAAGACCTTTGGTGACCAACTTGACCATCTCCACGCGTTCAGCCAGATCGAAGAGGGGACGTTTCGTCGGATTGGGCGCAACCGCGATGATGACTTTATCGAAGACGCGGAGGCTCCGAGCGATGATATCGGTATGCCCGTACGTGACCGGATCGAATGTGCCGGGGTAGACGCCGATTTTCATAGCACGAGCGTGTCCTGAGGTGCGACCTCGAACACCGAGAGCGTCGTATCCCCGTATCGATATTGCCGAAGCAGACTCAATCGGCCGTTCGCCTGCGGAACCGCCGATTTACTGGAATGCTCGAGCACGATCAGCGCGTCGGGCGCGATGGTCGCTGTTCCGGCCAGTGCCGCCCATAGCTCAGCGAGGTGGTCCTGCTGGTAGGGTGGATCGGCAAAGACGATGTCGTGCTGCACCGCTGCCTTCGTATGGCGTTTCAGAAAGGCGCCGGTCGGGCAGGTCTGAATCTCGGCGGCCGCTTCGAGTTTGCACTGGGTGATATTGGCGCGGAGTACGCGCAAGGCGGACGGGTTGGATTCGACGAAGGTGACGTGCTGGGCGCCCCGGCTCAGTGCTTCGATGCCGATGGCGCCGGTTCCCGCATACAAGTCGAGAAATCGCGACCCGGCAACCCGAGTTCCCAGGATTGAAAACAGCGCTTCTTTGACGCGATCCGCCGTAGGGCGCAATCCGGGTCCCTTGGGCCCATGAAGCCGGCGTCCTTTTTGAGTGCCTGCAATGATGCGCATCAGTGTTTGGAGATCGAGACAGCTGACTGTAGCACACCATTTTTTTGAGGGTCAAGGCTGGGATGGGGAGCGGGCAAACCATCGGTCGCGTACCGGGAGGTGTGATGTCCCGCCCCCCGTCTTTACACTTTGACGGCCCCAGGGGGCAGAGTCTATAATGCGCCCGCCCATATGCTTAGGATGCGGAATGAAATGAATGAAAAGTTTTGGTGCGGGAGGGCGCTCAGCCAAGCGATCGGGTGGGAACCGGCTGCTGTTCGAGTTCGGCCAGACTTCTCCGTTTGTTGGCGGCAATCGTGCGGTCGACGATCGAGCCGCAATTGATGCATTTCCAGGCATAGAAGATGAGGAAGAAGTCTGAGAACCGCTCCATCATCATCAAGCCTTTACATTTCGGACAGTCCATGATGCCCTCCCAATCTCACTAGTTCCGCCCATGCCTTAATGGGCATACGTAACTTGGATTAAGCAAATCCTAAGCCCAAAAATGTACTATCGTAATATATCAATGGCTTATATATGTTTGATGTGAAAATGCTGTGTATAACAGGTGGTTAATATGTAGAAAAAAAGTCACAACTTTGGGTGATTCAGGCCACAGAATGAGCAATGGAGGGAAGGGGGTGGGGGAGTGCAAAACAGAGCAAAAAGAGGCGGAATTCATCAGTGGCCACTGAGTGAACGACCACGGGAGCGACTGCTGCAGGACGGTCCTGG
>JAIBHQ010000043.1 GCA_020028595.1 Nitrospirota bacterium | reverse complement strand
GCCCGGCTTCAGCGGGAACTGGACGCAGCCGGCTATCGCTATCGCGTAATCAATGCCGGCGTGAGCGGCGATACGACGGCGGGCGGCGTCCGCCGTGTGGACTGGGTGCTCAACAGCAAGCCGGCGGTTGTGATTCTGGAGTTGGGCGCCAATGACGGTCTGCGCGGGATCGATCCGGTGGAGACACGGTCAAACCTGGCGACAATCGTTCAGCGGCTGCAAGCCGCCGGAGTGACTGTGATCCTGGTCGGGATGAAGCTGCCGCCAAACTACGGCAAGGACTATACGGCCCGCTTTGCGGCCGTCTACCCTGAGCTGGCCAAAAAATACCATGTCCCGTTGATGCCATTTTTTCTGGAAGGAGTTGCGGCCAGTGAGGGGCTGAATCAGGCCGATGGGATCCACCCGACGGAAGCCGGCTATCGGGTCATCGTGGAGAATTTACTGAAGATGCTGCAGCCGCTTTTGACGAAACCTGTGGCCTGAACGACACCCCGATCCCGCGTCACCGGTCCGGCCGATGGCGCGGGTGAGGCAGATAGCTGTCAGGGCAGTCTGGAGACGACGCTCAGGACTTCTTGAAGAATGTATCGTAGACGCCGTAGGCGAGGATCAATCCGATCAGCGTGTAATAGATGCCGCTGATGCCGCTATAGTCCGGCGCACCGCCCTTGGGTTCGTTGGCCAGCGCCTGGGACACGCTCAGCAACATCCCCGCCACTGCTGCAAAGATTCTGCTCATAGGACCACCCTCCTCAAAATAATTCAGGCCGTACGCCATACTACAATGGGCAGAGCGAACGGGGCGAATTGTACAGAACCCTCACGCGCCGGGCAAGAACTTTTTGTGGCGTTGCCGGTGGCTGCCGGGTACAATCCGCGCGCCTTTTCAGGAGCGCCATCGTTCATGTCCAATTGGGTCGGCATCTGGTTTCAATGGGTCCATGATTGGGGCTATCCGGGCATCGTCATCCTGATGGCGATGGAAAGCTCCATCGTGCCGATTCCAAGCGAGATTGTGATTCCGCCGGCCGCCTATTGGGCTGCGCAAGGCCGATACAGCTTTACCGGTGTGGTGCTGGCCGGCACACTCGGAAGCTATCTCGGCGCGGCGGCCACCTATTGGGTGGCGCGGTGGCTCGGCCGGCCTCTCCTCGTGAAGTACGGATACCTCGTGTTCTGCCCGGAAGACAAGCTGCTGCGCGCCGAGCGCTGGCTCGACCGCTACGAAGCGGGCGGGATCTTCTTTGCCCGCCTGGTGCCGGTGGTGCGCCACTTAATTGGTATTCCAGCCGGGCTGGTGCGCATGCCCTTCGGCCTCTATAGCATCATGACGGTGATCGGCTCGGGACTCTGGTGCTGGATCCTGGCCTGGTTCGGCGGGAATCTGCTGGGCGACCAGCCGGAGTTGATCCACGATCCATCGCTGCTGCTTCACGTATTGCGACAGCGGTCCTGGCTCTTCGGCGGGTTTGCGCTGCTCCTCTGCGCGCTGTATGTCCTCGTCATGCGGCTGACAGCGAAACCGGCCTCTTCCAATTAAAAAGCACGCTCAATCGGTCATCGCAGGCTTCGCCACAAATACCAGCTGGCGATGGTTTCGTAGGGATGCCAGGGACGGCCGATTCGTCTGATCGTCGCCGGCTTAGGCAGCACGCGCAGGCCATAGGCTTGTTGGATCGCTTTCTTGATGCCGAGATCATCCACCGGCAGCACGTCCAATCGGTTCAGCGAAAACATCAGAAACATCTCCGCCGTCCAGCGGCCGATGCCATGGATGGCGGTGAGCGTCTCAATGATCTCTTCGTTTGATTGCCGCGCGAACCGATGCGGTCGAATCTTCCCGCTGGTGAATCCTTTGGCCAGTTCCTTGAGGTAACGCGCCTTCTGTCCGGACAGTCCTGCCGTGCGGAGGCGCGGCACCGGCGTCGAGGCCACGCGTTGTGGCGTGGGGCGACCATGGGAATAAAGCGCCTCGAAGCGCTTGAAGATAACCTCGGCGACGCGCGAGGAGAGCTGCTGCGAGACGATCGAGTCGCAGAGCGTGACAAAATAGCGCGGGTATCGTTTGAGCAAACAGGGGCCAACGCGCGCGATGATGCGGCGCATGCCCGGGTCGGCATTGGCCAAGTGGCGACGGGCGGCTGCGTGCGAGGCGGGTTTTCTCCTGGCTCGGCGGTCGTTGGCGGGAAGCAGGGCCATGGTCTAAACGATCAACGAGGAATGATGAACGATGAACTCAGAATTGAAATCCCGGTTCATCAGTCTGCGTTCAGCGGGGAATGTGGTCAGATGCGTGAGTGCGTGCCGTCGCAGAACGGCGGTTTTTTGGTGTGCTTGCAGCCACAGAAGGCGACCCGTTTGTTCTCGGTCAATTCCACTTCCATCGGCGAGAAGGACGTGCCGGTGTGCGAGCCGTCGCAGAACGGTTGATTTTTCGATTTGCCGCACCGGCACCAATAGAACTTGCCGGGCCCGATTTCCATGACATAAGGCGTACGCTGTGCGATGACTGGTTCGTCGGCCATGTCTCCTCCTCAGGCTATGGGCAATAGGCGATGGGTCATGGGCTGCAATTGTACCCGATAGGACTTCCCATCGCCAATAGCCTATGGCCCATCGTCTACGTTACTTGCAGCGGCGCGGAGGGCCGTGGGCGCTCAGATGACAAGACGGTGCCGCTTGACGCCTGGAAACTTGGGCGATAGTCTGCGGCGACGTATGGCGGTTCGTTCTTCGAACGAGATTGAGCTTTTCCTCCGGGGCCATCGCAGTCCGTACGACCTGCTGCTCGATACGGACTCGCCGTCGCTCCTGGACCTCGGCGCGGGCGATCTCTCCTTCATCGACGAGTTGGCGGCCCAGTACCTGCCGCCTGTGAAGACCCGGGGCCACGCGCTGACCGTTCACGGACTCGACCGGCTGCGCCCCGGGTCGATGTTCGGCGGCCCATTGCACGCGGATCCCAGCCGGCTCGCACGGCTGCAACGGACCGATCGCCTGCACTTTCGGTTTTGGGGCGGCGTCGATATGCTGGCCCCCGCGCTGCTTCCGGATCTCCTCCCCCGCTACACGATCGTGACGTGTCATGCACCGGCCACGCCGACCTTCGCGCTTGAGCCTTCACGCATCTCTCCGGCCGTCATGGATCGGCATTTGCAGCAGACCAAGGGCGAGTTCAAGGTGGTGCGCGAGGGCGGCGAAGAGGCGCTCGAGGTTCTGCACCGGGGGCGGGCCCTATTATTTCCACCCTGGAAATTCGAGATTCGCGGGCCGTTGGCCTTGCTGGACATTCTGGCGCGTCGCGGCGAGTTGTGCGTGCTCACGTCCGTGGACAGCGAGGTGTTCTGGGAATTACTTGCCCAGCTTGTGGCCGATCCGGGCCTGCGCCCGGCCGATGCGATCTTCACCCCCGCGCTCATCGCCGAGCTGTTCGGAACGATCCACCAGCGGCTCATGGCCTTGCCTGTGGGCGGGTCGGTCCTCCTGTCCGATCTGGCAGAGCTGCGAGCCGACATTCCGTCCGGGCCCGGCCGGCCGACCGGCTCCTATCGATTTCGGTATGTGGAGATTCGCCGCGGTGCGGTCTTCCCGGGCATGCCGGCCAGCTCGACCGCGCGCCGGTTCAACGAGATGATCGAAGAATCCCTGCCCTGGTGCCTGGTTCTCGTGCCCGAACGGGAGACATCCGGCCTCGGCTCCGTTCCGTAGCAAAATTGACGGTCCGAAAGGCGTTTGCTACACTTTTCGCACTTGCCTACCGGTGCGTAGACCGCCCGGCTTCATAATCCGAGGAACCATGGACGTCGCAAAAAAAATCCAGGCCATTCAGTCCAATATCGAGCACATCATCAAGGGCAAAGCCGCGGTCGTGGAACTGGCGGTGGTGGCGCTTTTGGCGCGCGGCCACCTCCTGATCGAAGACGTGCCCGGCGTGGGTAAGACAACATTGGCGCACAGTCTGGCCCGTTCGCTGGATTGCTCGTTCAAGCGAATCCAGTTCACGAGCGATTTGCTCCCGTCAGACATTCTCGGCGTCTCGATCTTTCATCAGCAGAAGCAGGCGTTTGAGTTTCGACCGGGCCCCATCTTCGCGAATATTGTGCTGGCCGACGAAATCAACCGGACGACTCCCAAGACGCAGAGCTGTTTGCTGGAAGCGATGAACGATGCGCAGGTCTCGGTGGACAGCGTCACCTATGCGCTGCCGCAGCCGTTTATGGTCATTGCCACGCAGAATCCCGTGGAGTATCACGGAACATTTCCACTGCCGGAGTCGCAGCTGGACCGTTTTCTCATGCGGATTCGCATCGGGTATCCCGACGCGGCGGAGGAAAAAAAGATTCTGGAGCGGCAGCAGGCGCTGCACCCGGCTGACGAGTTGCAGCCGGCGCTGACCTTGCAGGACGTGCAGGAGTTGCACAATCATGTGGAAAAGGTCCGCCTCGACGAGAGCTTGATGGAATATCTGCTGGCGATCGTGGCGGCCACCCGGCGCAGCGACCTGCTGGCTCTGGGCGTGAGCACCCGCGGCGCCATGGCGCTCCATAAGGCCGCCAAGGCCCTGGCGCTGGTGCGCGGGCGCGACTACTGTCTCCCCGACGACATCAAGGAATTGGCCCCGATTGTCTTGTCGCATCGGGTCATGCTTGCGGCCAATCAGGGAGGGCGCGGACGATTCGAAGAAGCTCAGCAGATTATCCGCGATCTCGTCGAGTCGGTGCCGGTGCCGTTGTAACTCCCCGGCTCGGGGCTCGAGGCGCGGGCCCCGGGACCTGAAAATGTTCTTTTTGTCTCTCGTCTCGTGCTTGTGATGTCCCCCATGCTTGAGCGTATTCGCGAGTCGTTTCGCTGGTTCTACCGCTATCGCTCGATTCGGTTGACGCCTGAAGGCATGCGCTACGTCCTGCTGACCCTGGCCGTCGGGGTGGCGGCGATCAACACGGGCAATAATCTTCTCTATCTGCTGCTGGCGATGCTGCTCAGCCTCATCGTCATGTCCGGGTTGCTCTCGGAGCAAAGCCTCAAGCAACTCGAGTTCCGTCGGCGCCTGCCGGATCGCGTGTTCGCCAACCAATCGGCCACGGTCTCGCTCTCGATCGCCAACCGCAAAGCGCGGGTGCCGACATTTTCGTTGCGGGTCCAGGACGTCGTGGCCGGCGCGGCCGTGGATCGGGGCATTTATCTGCTCCATGCCCCGCCCCGGTCGGTGACGGTGCACTCCTATTCGATGCTGGTGGCGCAACGGGGCCTGCACCGCATTGAAGGGATCAAGCTGCTGACCCGGTTTCCATTCGGCTTGTTTCTGAAAGCGGCGACGCTGCCGATGGCTTCCGAGACCATTGTCTATCCGGAGATCACACCGCTGCCGATGGCGCTGGCTCAGGATCTGACGACACGGGGGCACGATCATGCCGTGTCCCGTCGAGGTCCCGGCGTGGCGCTCTATAATCTGCGGCGGTATCACGACGGGGACGATTCGCGGGCGATCCACTGGAAAACGACGGCGCGCCAGCGTCGGCTGATGGTTCGGGAAACTGAAGCCGAGGATCAGCACCGCGTGGCGCTGGTCCTGCCGACGGCGGTGCCGGAGCACGCGCAGCCGTCGTTTGAACGGGCCGTGAGCCTGACGGCGTCGCTCGTCGCATTTTTCCACCAGCAGGGCCATGCGATTCGCCTGCTGGTCGGTGAACAGGAAATCCCGGTCGGGACCGGCGAGGCCCAGTATGACGCGATCCTCCGCGCGCTGGCACTGTGCCGTCCCGTTGCCGCGGGGTTGCCTGTCCCGGCGGCCATGCTCGCGCTGGCCGGGCAGACGGTGCCGGGTGAATTGACGCTCATCGTGCTGAGTTGGCCGGATCCGGCGGTCATGTCGGCCTGCCGTGGCGTGGGTCGATTCATCATGGCGACCGACTATATGGTGAGGGAGACGTGAATCTCGACGCCGCGTTCCGGCTCAGTTCGATTCTTCTCGCCACGACGGGTTTTGCGGGCCTGGTGCTGACGGGCGAGCTTCCGGCATGGCTTGCGGTGGCTGGCGGAGCGGCACTCGCCGCCGGCCTGGCCCATGCCCTGGGCTACGGGTCTGCGGGGGGCCTGTTCACGCTCTCGCAACAGACGTGGACCGGGCTCATGCTCGCCGCGTTTCTCTTCATGTTCGCGGATCTCTTCTGGATTTCCGGAGATCTGCTGCCCGCCGGAATCCACTTCCTCGTTGTCCTGATGATTCAGAAGCTCTTCACGCTGCGGGCACGTAAAGATTTTCTTCATCTGTATGTGATCAGCCTGATGGAGTTGCTTGGCGCGGCTGCGCTGACGCTGGAGCTCTGGTACGCGGCGGTGTTTGCCGCCTATCTCCTGACGGCGATCTGGACGCTGTTGCTCTACCATTTGCGCAGTGAAGCCGAAGAAGCACAGGCGGCGGGTATGACCGCGCTTGCTGCGGCCCAGGCCCGCCAGCCAGGCACGATCACGAGCCGATTTTTCTGGAGCACCAATGGGATTGCGATCGGCGCCTTGTGCCTGACGTTGCTGATTTTTATCGTCACGCCGCGCATCGGCGCCGGCTTTTTTGAAAAAAACCGCGGAGACCTGATCCGCATGTCCGGATTTTCAGAAAAAGTGGATTTGGGCATGGTGGGATCGGTCAAGCTGGACAATACGGTCGTGATGCGCATCGAGTTTCCGGACCACAAAGGGCCCCTGATCGAACGCACCTACTTCCGTGGTGCGTCCTACGATGCGTACGACGGGCGCTCCTGGTCGAACACGCTTCACGACCGGCAGCCGTTGGCCCGGTCGCTGGAGGGGGAATTTGTCGTTGCTGCAGACAGGCTGCCGGAGTCCTCCTTCGGCCTGCGCCAGGATATTTTGGTCGAGGCGCTCGACACGCCGGTGTTATTCGGGGTGCCGTTCGTGGAATCGGTGAAGGGCGCGTTTTCGGCCGTGCTGATCGACGGCATGGGCGATGTGTCCCTGCCCTACGTGCCGGCCACGCGTTTCCAGTATGG
>JAIBHQ010000042.1 GCA_020028595.1 Nitrospirota bacterium | reverse complement strand
TGGCCCGTGTCGCAGTGCCAGTGTGGCTGATCGTCCTCTCAGACCAGCTACCCGTCGGAGCCTTGGTAGGCCGTTACCCTACCAACCACGGCATGGCTTTCCTTCCATCCCCGCAAGGACGGAAGCGTACGCGGCATTAGCCCGCCTTTCGGCGGGTTATTCCCCACTCGAGGGTAGGTTACCCATGTATTCCTCACCCGTTCGCCACTTTACAAGTGTATTGCTACACCTTCTCGTTCGACTTGCATGTATTAAGCGCGCCGCCAGCGTTCGTTCTGAGCCAGGATCAAACTCTCAAATGGTGTTCTCTGAATTGGGATCAAGGGCCACCACTTCAATACACCTTACCTAAATCATCTCGCTCTATTCAGTTGTCAAAGAACAAAATGCTCCCCGAAGGAAGCCTCGTAAATTACTATAGGGTAGTCCAATTGTCAAGGATCAATTTCCGCATCTTTCTACTGAGACAGATAGATTGATGCCGTTGTGTCCGGCTTGCGAGAGACCCGTTGATGGCCCATAATGAAGCATCATGTATCGCCGGACATTCTTACAACTCAGCGGCCTCGGACTCCTCGCCGGCCTCGCCGGCTGCGATGCCATGGGCAGCGTGTTCGGTCGCATGTTTGCCATCCCGCCTCGGGACACCACCTACTTTACGCCTAACGACAAATTCTACCTGGTGAATTACTCGAACTCGCCGTTCAGCCTCTCCCACAACTTAAGCCAGGAGCAATGGCGGCTGTCCATCACGGGCGAGGTCAGACACAAGGCCTCGCTGGGGTGGCGTGATATTCTCAATCGGGAATCGTTCGACCAGATCGTCACGCTCGAATGCATCGATACCCTTCCCGGAGGCGACAGCCTCGGCAACGCGCAGTGGCGGGGCATCTCGCTCAAAAAACTCCTGACCGAACTCGGCGTGGAGGAGGAGACCGCTCGCGACATCGTCTTTCGCGCGGCCGACGGGTATCACGACAGCATCCCGTTCGCACGCGCCATGCAGGACGACGTCATGCTGGCCTATCTGATGAACGGCGAAAAGCTGCCTCAGGAGCACGGGTTCCCGCTGCGATTGATCGTGCCCGGCCTCTACGGCATCAAGAACGTGAAATGGATCACTGAGATCGAGGTCTACAATGGCGACTATAAAGGCTACTGGCAGCAGCGCGGCTGGACCGACGACGGGACCATCAAAATATTTTCCCGAATCGACAGCCCCGGTCATTACCAGCCTCTCCGCGGACCGGAGCACACGTATCGCGGCGTCGCGTTTGGAGGTCCCCATAGCATCAGCAAAGTGGAGTTGAGCTTCGACAGTGGCAAGTCCTGGCAGCCGGCTGAAATTGAGCCGCCCCTCTCGAAGAAATCCTGGGTCATCTGGAACTTCCACTGGCGACCGCCTAAACCAGGCAAATATCAAATCTCGGTCCGCGCGACGGACACCAAAGGACAACTCCAAATCGCCGATATCGTCCGCCCCCAGCCCGCCGGTGCGTCCGGGCTGCATACGATCATCTCCGATATCGAACAGATCTGAGGCCTGCGCGGTGCACGTTCTCCTCGGACACGACCAATCGTCCCCGCCGCTTAGATGGTATTCCGCATTGCTCGCAGCCATTATGCTGTTCAGCGCCATGCCGGCCTCTGCAGAATCGTCCGCCGCGCAGCCGTCCAGCGCCATCGAGCGGGCGATGCAGGCGACCGTCGGAATCCTGTCTGAAACACCGGCGGAACGCGAGTCAGGATTCCACGGTCGCACATCGATTCGCGGAACCGGCGTTCACCTGCAGGCCGGTTACATTGTGACGGCACGTCACGCGGTGGAGCGCGACCAGGGCAGCAAGAAGGTGCTGCCCAAGGAAATCTATGTCCTGACCGCCGACCTGGCGGAACTCCCGGCCCACCTGGTCGGCGGCAGCGCGTACCTTGATCTCGTGCTCTACCGAATCGGCGAGGCACATCGCGACCAGTTGCAGACCATCACGCCGTTTGCCGGCACAGGCGCCCTCGCAGGAGATCATGTGTTCACGGTCGGCTACCCGCTCGGATGGGGACCCACTGTTGCCTATGGGCAAATCGGCAATCCCAACACGTTTCTCCCGACCGCTGAGACCCGCCTGCTGCAAATTGATCTCTCCGCCTGCAGCGGCAACTCCGGAGGAGGACTGTTCAATGCCGCCGGCGAGCTGGTCGGAGTCATGCACGCGATCATCAAGACCGACCAGGGGCAAGGGGACCATCGCTGCAGCCGGCTGGCCTTTGCCGTACCTGCTATACTAGCCCAACGGATCGTCACCGCCCTGACCGAGGGCAGGCAGCCCGGCTTTTCCCGGCTTGGCGTGCAGATGGCCCAGGTCCGCATCGGCGCCAAATGGCGCGTGAGCGTGGGGGATGCCACAGGGCCGGCCAAAGACGGCGGGGTTCAAAAGGGGGATCTGCTCGTGGCGATTAACGACACGGTCATTACCGATGCGGCGCAGTTGAAGAATTATCTCATGGAACGGACGACGCCCGGACAAACGGTGATCCTTCGTGTCCTCCGCGGCGATCAGGAGTTGCAGCTCTCCATTACGCTGGCAGGCGCATAGACGCGCTCATGAAAAGGCGGCGCATATGAACAGACCTCTCATCCTGGGCATTGCGAGCCTGTTCGCGATGATCGTGGGGGCTCTCCCCACCGGTGCTCCGGATGCCTCGGCTGATTCGATCGCTTTCGACGCCATGGTGATCGACGTGCAGGACGGAGACACCATCATCGTGCTCAGAAACAAGACCCGCCTGACCGTGAAACTCCCCGGCATCGACGCCCCTGAACTCGATCAGCCCTACGGGCCGGAGGCCAAACGCTTCGCGGCCAAGTTGGTCAAAGGACGGGTTGTGACGATCGAAACCACTCATCCCGGCAATCCCATGTATGGCGGGGTGCGGTTTTCAAAAAACAGGATGCTGGCCCATGAAATGGTGAAAGCGGGCATGGCGTGGACGACATCGATGGACAAATCTTCCATGTTCGGCGAAGCCCAGGAGGAGGCGAAAACAGCCCGCCTCGGCTTATGGGTAAACAGTGAAGACGAAGAACCGATCCCGCCGTGGGAATGGAGAGCTCAAAAACGTCCGCGGTAATAGTCGCAGGAAACGCCCGTGTCTCCCCTTATTTATCTAGGGCGCCTGGTTCGTCGCTGCAAGGCCGGCAGCCGCACTGCGCCCGGCGAGATAGCCGGTCGCCCAGGCCCACTGAAAGTTAAACCCTCCAATGCGGCCATCGCAGTCCAATAGTTCCCCAATGAGATAGAGCCCGGGCGCTTTGCGCGATTCCATCGTGCGAAAGTTGATCTCCGTCAGCGGGACGCCGCCGGCCGTCACCTCGGCATAGTTCCACCCGCGATCACGTTCGATCGGCAACCGAAGGCTTGTCAGGCCTTGCATCAACGCCTGCCGCTGCTCCCGCGTCACTTGCCCGGACAGCGTGGCCGGCTCGATTCCGATAAACCGGCAGAGCGCTGTGGCGAATCGATCCGGCGTGCGACTGGCGACGAGCTTGGCCACCGCGCGGCGCGGCTTGCCTGCGATCTCGGCTTTGAGCCAACGATCGACCGCCTCACGATTCATGTCAGGCAGCACATGGCACCGCATCTCGACCGCCATCCCTTCCCCTCGCGCCTTGGTCCAAAAGCGGCTCGCATCCATGACCACCGGCCCGCTGATCCCAAAGTGTGTCCACAAGAGGCTGCCCCGACGCCTATCAACGGTCCGGCCGTTCACCTGCGTAGTCAGCTCGACCTCCTGCGATACTCCGGACAGTTCCGCATGAAACATGTTCTGGTGGAGGACGAGCGGCACCAGGGCCGGATAGGTCGGCGTGACGTCATGCCCAAGCCGGCGAACCATGCCCCATCCCCCGCCGTCGCTGCCCGTTTTGGGTAACGAGCGTCCACCGGTCGCCAGAATCACCCGCCTGGCCGCCAACGTGCCCTGCTCATGCCTGACGAGAAAGGACCCACTCTCCGGGCCGCCGGCCGGCGGGATGATTTCGTGCACACGATGATGCAACAGGATGGTTGCTCCCAGCGCCTCGCAGCGGGTTGTCAGGGCGTGCAGCACCGTGCGCGCCTGATCGGTCACTGGGAACAGTTTGCCGGTCTCTTCACGCTTCAATTCGACGCCGAGGGCGGCGAACCACCGCCGCGTCGCCTCAACACCGAAGGCCGCCAGGATGTTCCGGACGATGTGCGGTGAACCGTTGAAGTCCTCGTGGGTGACATGCTCGTGCGTGACGTTGCAGCGGCCGCCGCCCGAGATCAGGATTTTGGCTCCGATCTTTTTGGCTCCGTCCAACACCACAATGCAGGACGGTCCCCGCCAGCGTGCCGCTTCAGCCGCGAAAATTCCTGCCGCGAGCCCGGCCGCCCCCGCCCCTACGATGACGATATCGGCACGATCATCCATGTTGTCTTGGCTGAATAAAAGCGGCGCGCACTGATGCGGGGATGCATGGAAAAGAGGCAGGCACCGCTACAAGAACGCTACTCGACCTTATCCAGCTTGATCCGCAGTTCCTTGAGCTGGGCAGGGTCAACCGGCGAGGGCGCATCGGTGAGAGGACACTGGGCTTTCTGCGTTTTGGGAAAGGCAATCACGTCGCGGATCGAATCGGCATTGCCAAGGAGCATGATGAGCCGGTCCAGGCCGAACGCGATGCCGCCGTGCGGCGGCGCGCCGTATTCAAGCGCTTCGAGAAGAAAGCCGAACTTGGCCTTGGCCTGGTCTTTGTTGATGCCGAGCAGATCCAGAATCCGCAGTTGCACATCGCTCCGGTGGTTCCGGATGCTCCCCCCGCCGATTTCATTGCCGTTCAGCACCATGTCGTAGGCCTTCGCCCTGACTTTCAGCGGCTCCGAATCCAGGAAGGCGAGATCTTCATCCATCGGGGCCGCAAAGGGATTGTGCATGAATACATACCGCTTCTCTTCCGCCGAGTAGTCGAGCAAGGGGAACTCGGTCACCCACACCGGCTTCCAGGCGGTCGTATCGATCAGCTTCAGCTCCTCGCCCAGCAAGAGACGGATACGGCCCAGCACATCATGGACAATGGCTGGTTTGTCGGCGCCGAACAGGACCAAATCGCCTGGCTTCGCGTCCGGCAGGGCTGCCCCGAACGCCTTGGCATCCAGAAACTTGGCGATGACCGATTCCAGTTGGCCCTCGGCCGTGATCTTGAGCCAGGCCAGTCCCTTGGCACCGAAACTCTTGGCCGTTTCACCCAGCGCGTCAATCCTCGTCCGTGACAGCGGTGCGCCACCCTTCACGATCAGCGCCTTGACGATTCCGCCCTTCGTTGCCGCATCCTTGAACACCTTGAACTCGCTCGTGGCGGCAAAGGCAGTCACGTCATGCAGCGGCATCTCGAATCGAAGATCCGGCTTGTCGGACCCGTAACGGCCCATCGCATCGGCGTAGCGCATGCGCGGGAACGGAGTCGGGAGTTGCACGCCCCCGGCCTCACGGAACACGGTCACGATCATCTGTTCCATGAGGCTCATGACCTGCTCGCGGTCCACGAACGACATCTCCAGATCGATTTGCGTAAACTCCGGTTGCCGATCGTTGCGGAGATCCTCATCCCGGAAACAGCGGGCGATCTGGTAGTAGCGGTCCATGCCGCTGACCATCAGCACCTGCTTGAATAACTGTGGCGATTGCGGCAGAGCAAAGAACATCCCTGGATTGACCCGGCTGGGCACGAGATAGTCCCGCGCCCCTTCCGGCGTGCTCTTGGTGAGAATCGGCGTGTCGATCTCAAGGAACCCTTCCTTATTCAGGAACTCCCGTACCGCCTGCGCGAGATTGTGGCGCATGGCGACAAGCTTCTGCATCTTCGGCCGGCGCAGGTCGAGATACCGATACTTCAGCCGCAGCGCCTCGGTCACTTCGGCCTCGTCCTCGATCAGGAACGGCGGCGTCTGCGACGGGTTGAGCACCTCCACGGTCTGCACCATCACCTCGATCTGACCGGTCGGAAGTTTCGGATTCTCGGACCCGGCCGGACGCTTCGAGACCGTGCCTTGAATCGCCACGACGAATTCGCTCCGAAGCTGGTGCGCCTGTTCGTGCGCCTTCGCGTTGGTTTCCTGGTTGAACACGACCTGGGTGATGCCACGCCGGTCCCGGATGTCGTAAAAGATCACGTTGCCGTGGTCGCGCCGCGAGTGGATCCAGCCGTTCAGGACCACGGTCTGGCCGACATGCGCGGCGGTCAATTCGCCACACATATGCGTGCGGATCTTCATGTCGACACCTGCTTGGGAGACACATTCCTCTGCCGGCTCGAGCGGGTATTCCTCGCCCACTTCGCCCGTGCCCGCTTAACCCGTGCCTGCCTGGCCCGCGCCTGCCCTCCTCCCGCTTGCACGTCCTGCCGCTCCCGCGCCAGTTCACGCACGGCATTGGCCTCACGGTCCGTGAGGTAGCGGTAGTGCCCCGTCGGAAGATCGCCCAACGTGAGCGGTCCAAACTTCACGCGCTTCAGCTTCAGCACCGGATGGTGCACGGCATCCAGCATGCGTTTGACCTGATGCTTGCGTCCTTCAAAAATCGTGACCTCCAGCCAGGAATTTTCGGTTGCCTTGCCGACTTTCTTGACGACCGCCGGACCTGTCCGACCGTCATCCAGCATGATCCCCTTCTCCAGGGCATCGATATGCTCGGGGGCCAGCATCCCCTTGACCTTGATCAGGTAGGTCTTCGGCACATGGTGACGCGGGTGGAGCAGCAATTGCGCCAACTCTCCATCATTCGTCAACAGCATCAGCCCTTCACTGTCGAAATCCAGCCGGCCGACGGGAAACACCCGCACGTGGACACCGGGAAGTAAATCGGCGATCGTCGAGCGCCCGCTGGGATCGACCTTGGTGCCGAGTTCGCACACCACCTGCCCGTTGACAGTCACGCGCCCCTGGGCGATAAATTCTTCCGCTTTGCGCCTGGAAGCAAGCCCCGAATCAGCGATGACTTTTTGAAGTCGAACGTCCATTGTCTAGTGATGAGTGACGAGTAATGAGTGACGAGTTGGAATTTTTGATTTCCTCCACATCACTCATCACCCATTACTCATTACGCTCCTTATTCCCATTCTATGGTACTCGGTGGCTTCGAGCTGACGTCATACACGACCCGGTTCACGCCCCGCACTTCGTTGATGATCCTGTTCGAGATTGTGCCCAGGAGTTCAGGCGGCAGCCTGGCCCAGTCCGCC